>CAMAJC010000018.1 GCA_945835425.1 uncultured Clostridia bacterium | reverse complement strand
TATAGGACTGTCTTCTGCACAGGAAAGTCTGATGCGCATTGCGAATCGTGTCAGAAAAGGAGGACACGATATTCCGCCGGAAGATGTAAAGCGCCGGTTCGCCGGACGTTGGGATGCACTGAAACGGGTGTTCCCCTACTGCGACGAAGTTATCTTTTACGATAATGAAAATGGTTTTGTAAAAGTCGCCGAGTACAAAAACAGCCGTCTTCTGTTTACCGGAGATTACCGGCCGGAATGGTTGGATGATTTTTTGAAGCAAAACAACTGAAAAAATCCCAGTAACTGCCGACACGGCATTTATTGGGCTTTTTTCTTTTTATAATGCATACAGGCCGGCGTATCGGTTTCCCGCTTTTTCAGACGGGGATAAACACAGTGGCCGTAAAGAATCGGCGAAAAGTTCGGCCCAACTTTGATATAATGCTGTCTGAAATGCTCACAGGTGACACAGGTCTTTTCCATGTTTGATTCAATTTTCATATTCTCACCTCCAGCCCAGTATAGCACAAAAAAATCCGCAGGTGCTGATTTAGAGGAATAAACTCTAGACTTTTTATTCGATAACTTCACGGCGGGCTGAGGGCAGCCCGCCCTACCGTAAATCATGAAACATACATATAATAATATCTCATCCCGCCGCGGACATCAGACAAACCCCAATACTCTCGGCTTGACAAAATATGCAAATTTTGATAGAATATTGATATGGAAATGGAGGTATGCTGCATGGCTGTAATTCGGCCCAGTTCTGATCTGCGAAACAAATATAATGAAATTTCCGATTTCTGCAACCGATACCATGAACCGGTTTTTATTACCAAAAATGGCACCGGCGACCTGGTTGTCCTCTCCAACGCCGAATATGAACGGCTGTGCGGGAAACAGGAATTTCACCGCCTGCTGGATGAAGGCATCCGCGCCATGCAGGAAGGAAAAAGCCGTCCTGCGGAAGATTTCTTTGCCGAACTGGAAAAAAAGCTGGGATTTGAGGAAGTGTGACAGTGGAATACCGAACCCTGATTACCGAACCTGCTGCACGGGATATGCTGGAAGCATTTTCCTATATTTCGGAAATTCTCCATGAACCGCGGGCTGCCCGGCGTTTTTATGCTCAGATGAAGAAGTCGATTGATTCCCTCTCGGTGATGCCGCAGCGGCACAGGATGGTTTTTGAACAGCCCTATGCTTCCATGGGCGTCCGCCGCCTGCCGGTGCAGGAATATGTGATTCTGTATCTGGTGGAGGAGGAAACGGCGACTGTTTATATTCTCCGGGTCCTGTACGGCCGCCGCGAGTGGCAGCAGCTGCTCGGACAGGATTTCCAAAGCTGATAAACTTATTTCGTGGCGGGCTGAGGGCAGCCCGCCCTACCGTAAATCATGAAACATATATATTCTCTGGACAAATTACAATTCAGCCTCCAGTTTTAAAATGCCTGCCTTTCGATATTTCGTAGGGCAGGATTTTTTGTCAGCAAAATCTTTATGTAGTCTTAATATAAAACAACATTTCTTAATGTTATACTTATTCTGCATATGATATTCTAAAATATAGGAAAAATACATAATTTGGCAACAGGAAAGGATGTCTGTCTTTGGATTTTTTAACATTTTTTACGGTCATTATCCTTCTTGTGACTGCGATCAGCCTGCTGAATGAGCGCTTTTTCAAGATTCCGAACGATATCGCCCTTTTGCTGTTTTCGTTTTTGCTCTGTATCGTGCTGAAGCTGGCCGGGATGGCTTTTTCGCCGGACAAAATGAACCAAATAACTGCGAAGATCACCGGGTTTCAGTTTGAGTCCTATCTGCTGGACGGCGTGCTTTGCTTCATGCTGTTCGCCGGAGCCGGGAAGGTGCATTTCAACAAATTCACCCTCAATCTGAAAAACATCACCCTGCTCTCCTTCCTGACGACCGCCATTTCCGCGGCGCTGTACGGCATTTTGTTTTATCTGGCCTCCTGCATTTTCCACTGGGGACTGGATATCTGGGTCTGCATCATGCTCGGCTGTATCGTCTCGCCCACCGACCCGATTGCCGCAACCGGCATCATGAACAAGCTGGGCCTGTCCAAAAACGTCACGACGGTCATTGAAAGCGAGTCGCTGTTCAACGACGGGATGGGCGTCGCGCTGTTTGCATTTGTCAAGAGCATCGTCACCAATATGGGGCAGGAAAACCTGCTGCTCCTGATGCTGCGGGAAGTCGGCGGCGCAGCCGTGGTCGCTTTTTGCATCAGCTGCCTGCTTTTGTTCCTGCTGCGTTTTTCCCGCAAGCCTTTAAACCACATTCTCCTCAGCATTCTGGCCGTTTCGTCGGCTTACATGATCTGCGAAGCCTGCGGTTTTTCGGGGGTCATTGCCTCGGTCATCTGCGGCATGAGCTTTTCCTATGGGATGGACAAGCTGGACCGGTTCCGCCAGATCGTCGACAAAGAGGATTTGTACAGCCATTTCTGGGACGTGATCGACAGCATTTTAAACAGCGTTCTGTTCGTGCTGATCGGCCTTTCCGCCCTGCGGCTCTCTCCCTCTGTCGCGATGCTGCAGATCGGCATCGCGGCGGTGCTGGCGATCCTCATTTCCCGTGCGGTGGGCGTCGCTCTGCCGACCGGGTGCAGCCGTCAGAAGGCGATTCCCGGCGGATATAATCTGGGAGAATATACGGCGCTGATGACCTGGAGCGCCTTAAAAGGCGGGCTGACCCTGGCGCTGGTGTTCAGCACCGAGGCGATTCTGCCGGCCGGTACATACACCATCCTGCTGGACGCGGCCTATATCATCATCCTCTTTACGGTCATTGTTCAGGGAATGTCGACCAAGAGCGTATACCGGGTAATTGAACGGCATAAGGCCGTCCGGATTCGGAAGGAGAGTGACGCGCAGTGCGTATCATAATTGTAGGCGCGGGAAAAACCGCCGAGGTGCTGATTCAGTACCTGGAAAAAACCAAGCACGACGTGATCGTCATTGACAAAAATAAAGACAAGATCGAGTCTATCACCAACAGCTACAGCGTCAACGGCGTCTGCGGCAGCGGCGCTTCCCGGGAAGTGCTGAAAGCAGCCGGCGCGGACACGGCAGACGTGGTCATCAGCCTGACGCCGGTCGACGAGATCAACCTTCTCGCCTGCTCGATGGCCAAAAGCATCGGGACGCGCTTTGCAGTGGCCGAAGTGGAGCGCAGCGAACTGATCTGCGACGAGCAGTACCTGCGGGAAAAATTCGGCATCGACTATATCTTAGTCCCGAAAGACCTCGTGGCTTCCAGCATCGCCGACCAGATTTATTTCAATGCCGCCAACCGGGTCGATACCTTCCTCGATTCCCGCATCCTGCTGGCGGAGATCACGATCGATTCCGACAGCATCCTTGCCGACGCCAAGCTCAAGGACGTCAAGCCGATGCTCGGCTCGGATTTCCTGATCCTCGGCGTCCTGCGCGATGACAAGCTGATGGTCCCCAAGGGCGAATTTGTCCTGAAAGCCGGGGACGCCATCGGGATTATCGCCGACAAAAACGAGATGACCAGCCTCTTCTCGCGGGTCAATCTGGTGCGCAAGCCGGTCCGTTCGGTCATGATGATCGGCGGCGGTGAACTGGGCGCAGCACTGGCCGGTCAGCTGACCAAACACCGCATCAGCGTCAAGCTGGTCGACAACGACCGCAGCCGCTGCGAAGAACTGCTGGAACAGCTGCCCAAGGCCAAAATCATCTACGGCAACGGGACGGATGTGGCTCTGCTGGACAAGGAGGGCATCGGCAAATGCGACGCCTGCGTCTGCACCGCCGAAAGCGACGAGGTAAACCTCTTGGCGTCGCTGATCGCCTGGAGCAACGGCGTCAACAACATCATCACCAAGATTCAGACCTCCTCCTATGAGCGCGTCCTGCGCAAGGTCACAATCAATATCACTATCTCCCCTGACCGGATTATCGCCGGGAAGCTGCTCGACTACCTGCTGTCCCTGCAAAAGAGCAGCAGCGATTTCGGCATGAGCCGTTACTATTCCCTCGGCCCGGAAATGCTCCGGATCAGCGAGTTTACCATCCCTGTCCATTTCCCCAAGGCCGATACCCCGCTCAGCGGCGACGAGATTCGGCTGAAAAAGGGCTTCATTATCGGCGCGATTGCCCGCGGCGACAAGATCATCATCCCCAAGGGCACCGACGTCATGCGGGTCGGCGACCGGGTGTTCGTCCTGTCGGAAAGCCGGCTGGAAATCGAGTCCCCGATGGATATTTTTCAATAAAGTGCAAAAAACGGCGGCAGAGAGCAATTCCCTGCCGCCGTTTTTGCCTGTTAAACTGTAAATACATCAAGGTCCTGGCCGTTGACGACCGGGCCGTCATATCCGGCGTCGCGGATTTCCCGCAGAATCGCTTCGCACCGCCAGTCCATCTCATGCTGCAGATTCTTCGTATTGTCCTGCACGTTCATGTGATAAATCCGGTGGTAGGTGACGAGGAGCTTCGGCTGCGCCTTCTGGGCAACCTTCGCCAAATCGACACTGAGGGTATGCACCTCGCGGTGATATTTCTGCCACTTCGGCTCCCGGGCTGAAATGCCGCCGGTGTATTCAACCTCATGCAGCAGGATGTCGCAGCCTTTGGCCTTCTCCGCAACAATCGGGAGGGGCGCCGTATCGCCGCTGATGACGATAACCTTGTCCGCGGTCGTAAACTTGTAGGCGTAACTTTCGAGCGTCCCGTGGCTCACCGGGAACGCCTCGACCTGCACCCGGTCGTCCTCATAGACGATGCCGGGCGCGATTTCGGTCGCCTCGACCTTATAGCCCTGCTCATTGGCCTTTTCAAAGCCGTTGATGCGGAAATCGATATCGACCGCGTAGGCCGCGAGGATGTGGTCGGTCATGTTTTTGATGCCCTTCGGCCCATAGACCTGCAGCGGCTTTTCCCGCTCCAGCACCCAGGGCGTGAAAATCAGGTCGGAATAACCTGCCGTATGGTCGGTGTGCAGATGGGTGCAGAAAGCGACAGTCAAGAGGTCAGGCCGCAGGGCGTCGATTCCCTGATGATACGCCTTCGCCGCCTGCCGGACCACGCCGGGCCCGAAATCGACCAAATAAGCCCTGTCCCCTACCACGACGGCTGAGGACGGACCGCTGGCGTTGGGACAGGCGTTCGGGGTGCCGGTGCCGAGAAGTACGAGTTTTGTTTCCATCATTATGCCTCCGCAGCGGCTTCTTCTTTATCGATATGCTTGATCGAGATGCCGGTGAAGCCGTAGAAGATGCTGAAGAGCGGCGTCAGGTAAAGCAGGAACAGGAACGGGAAGAACGCCGACCAGGCGACGCCCAGGGTGCCTGCCATATAGACGCAGTAGCCGTGCCAGGGAATCATCGGGCCTGCAAGGGTGCCCGAGTCCTCGAGGCTGCGGGAAAGGATTTCCGGCGCAATGCCTCTTTCCTTGAAGAGCGGCGCCATCAGACGGCCTGTCAGGACGTGGGCCATCGGCTGCGAGCAGCTGATCAGGCTGGTGACATAGCCGACCAACAGAGTCGCCAGGATCAAGGTGCCGTCGCTCTTGATATGCTTGACAAGTGCGCGGAGGATGTTGTCCAGGACGCCCAGCTTATCCAGCATACCGCCCATGCCGACGGCAAAGCTGATAATGGCGACATACTGGAGCATACTGCCCATGCCGCCGCGGTTGAGGATCGTGCGGAGGATGCCCTCTTCGATTCCGGTGGAATAGCCGCTGTAAGCGACGACGATGATGCTGCGCAGGTCTCTGCCCTGATACAGCCAGGAGACAAGGCCTGCCGCGACGCTGGAAAGGCCGAGGGCAACGACCGCGTTGACCTTTAACAGCAGCAGGACGATAATCAGAATCGCCGGGAGGAGGGTGACAAAGCCCAGACGGAACTCGCCGTCGAGGGCCGAGATGTAGCCGCCGAGGTCAGCGGCTGTGTAGCTGCCGCTGGTCTGCTGGAAGCCGAGGATGGTGAACAGAATCAAACTGATAATAAAGGTCGGCAGTGTCGTCCAGAGCATCGAGCGGACGTGCTTGCCCAGTTTTGCGCCTGCGACGGCCGGAGCGAGGTTGGTGGTGTCGGACAGGGGGCTGAGCTTATCGCCGAACATTGCGCCGCAGATGACCGCGCCCGCGACCATGCCGGGGTTGATGCCCATGGCGTTGCCGATTGCCATCATGGCGACACCGGCGCTGCCGACCGAGCCGTAGGACGTGCCGGTCACAAGGCTGAGCACCGCGCAGAAAATCAGGGTCAGCGGCAGCAGCCAGGTCGGATTGATCATTTTCAGTCCGCCGACGATAATCGTCGCGATGGTGCCGCTCTGCAGCCAGGTGCCGATCATGACGCCGATCGCCATCAAGAGGCACAGCGTCGGCACGACCACCCGGATCGCGTCATAAGCGCCGCCGATTACCCGGTCAAAATTCACCCGAAAAATCTTGCAGAACAGATACACAAGCAGCCAGCTCACAAACAAACCGATCATCGGTCCGCCGGTTTTCAGCCGGATACAGACCGCAACAGCGCCGACAATCAGCAGCAGCAGCAAAACCGACTGCCAATTGTTCAGCTTTTTTTCTTCAGACATAAAATTACCTCCTATGTGCTTTCGCACTTCTATCGTTCAACGCTTTAACCCGTAAAACGTACAGGTGACATTATAATACAACAAAACAGAAAATTCAAGCATTTATGTGCTTTTTGTAAATTTTTCAAGATTTGCATAAAAAAGCAATCCGTTTTTCATCGGTCGGCAGCCGGGGATAGAAAAATTCACAACTGGCATGGTATAATGTGTAATAATATCGTCAGAGAGGTACGGACAGATGCGGCGGGATGAGGGTGTCCCGCCCTACCGGTTACGGTCGGTAAACTGAAACGGATGGGAAGGATGGAAAAAATGCTGTATACGTTTATTATCTGCATAATCGCGGGCATCGGCGCGGGACTCGGGACCGGGTTTGCCGGGATGAGCGCGGCGGCGGTGATTAGCCCGATGCTGATTACCTTTCTGGACATGCCGGCCTATGAGGCGGTCGGCATCGCCCTCGCCAGCGACGTTCTGGCCAGCGCCGTCAGCGCCTATACCTACGGCAAAAACAAAAATCTGGACATAAAAAACGGGCTGGTCATGATGGCGGCAGTCCTCTGTTTCACGATGGTGGGCAGTTGGGTCTCCAGCATCGTCCCCAACCAGACGATGGGCAATTTTTCGACCTTCATGACGCTGCTTCTCGGCATCAAGTTTATTGTGCGGCCGGTCATGACCACCAAAGAGGCCATGCAGAGCGTCAGTCCGAAAAAGCGGGTGATCCAGTCGCTGATCTGCGGGACGCTGATCGGATTTATCTGCGGATTTGTCGGGGCTGGCGGCGGCATGATGATGCTGCTGATTTTGACAAGCGTACTGGGGTATGAGCTGAAAACGGCGGTCGGCACCAGCGTTTTTATCATGGCTTTCACGGCCTTTACCGGCGCCGTCAGCCATTTCGCCATCGGCGGCGCACCGGACTGGTGGGTGCTGATCTGCTGCGTGCTGTCGACCTTTATCTGGGCGCGGGTTGCGGCGAGATTTGCCAACAAGGCGAGCCCGAAGACCCTTAACCGCACGACCGGCATCGTCCTGACCGTCCTCGGCGCCGCGATTGTCGCGGTCAACTATCTGACCTGAAAGGAAAAGACCTATGGCACAGACTACCAAAAAGGCGCTGGCCGCGTCTCTAAAGCATCTGCTGCTCCAAAAGCCCCTGAACAAAATCACCATCAGCGATATCGCCAGAGACTGTGGCATCAACCGGATGACCTTTTACTATCATTTTAAGGATATTTACGACCTGGTCGAGTGGATGTGCATAGACGAATCGGCGAAGGCGCTGGAGGGCAAAAAGGAATATGACACCTGGCAGCAGGGGTTTTTGGGCATCTTTCAGGTCGTCTTAAACAATAAGCCGCTGATTCTGAATATCTACCACTCGGTCAGCCGGGAGCAGGTGGAAATGTATCTGTACCGGGTGACCTACGGTCTGCTGATCAGGGTCGTCGAGGAAAAGGCCGTCGGGATGCGCGTCCGGGACGAGGACAAGGCGTTTATCGCCGATTTTTATAAGTACGCCTTTGTCGGGATAATGCTGAACTGGATTAAAAACGGGATGAAGGAAGACCCGGAGCAGATTGTCGGACGGCTGAGCGTACTGGTGCAGGGCGATATCACCCGGGCGCTGAACATCTACCGGCTGGATAAATAAAACAAAATATTGCCGCCGTGCTTTAACCCCACGGCGGCTTTTTGATGCCGCTTTCCCGTCTTCTAATCCCCTGCTTTCCGGCATATACTGCCGCAGAGAAGGTTGTGATGATTTGAAAAGGAAGCAGTTTATCCGCAATATTTTTATTCTGACAGCCGGGTCGGTGATCCTGCGGCTGATCGCCATCGGCTTTTCGGCGTGGCTTTCCCGGAAGATCGGCAGCGAAGGGATGGGGCTGTTCCAGCTGATTTTCTCGGTTTATTCGCTGGCGTCGACCATCGCGACCTCCGGGATTTATCTGGCGGTGACGCGGCTGGTCTCGGAGGAGATCGGAAAAGGCTCCTATTCAAAGGCCAACGATGCGATGCGGGTCTGCATGATCTACGGCGTGGTCGTCAGCACGGCGGCGTCGGCTTTTTTGTGGTTTGGCGCACCTTACATCGGCACCCACATCCTGCAGGACGCGCGCACGATCAAGTCGATGAAGGTGCTGGCGGCGGCGCTGCCGTTCATGGCGTTTTCCTGCAGCCTGCGCGGGTATTTCTTCGCCATCCGGCAGGTTTGGAAGACCAATTCCAGCCAGATCATGGAGCAGCTGATCCGGATTATGGTCGTGTCGATTGCCTTTCAGTTTGTGCTGCCCAAAGGGCTGGAATGGAGCTGTGTCGGGATTGCGCTGGGGTCGGTAGGCGGCGAGGCGCTGACCTTTTTTTATACCTTCGCCCTCTACCTGCGGGATAAGCACAAGCGGGAGTTTGTCCCGGAAAAGGTCGGCGCGACGGCAAAAAATGTGCTGAACATCGCCGTGCCGGTCGCGCTGTCCAGTTATCTGAAAGAAGCGCTGGTGACGATTGAAAACATCCTAATCCCGCGCGGGTTCCGGAAATACGGAGCGGACTCGGCCCTTGCCCTCTCCCAGTACGGAATGATGTCGGCGATGGTCATGCCGATACTCAATTTCCCGGCGGCGCTGATCACCTCTTTCTCCAGTCTGCTCGTCCCGGAGGTGGCGGAATGGCGGGCTACGGGAAAGGAGCAGGAGATCGACCGGCTGACCGGGCAGGTGCTGCGGGTGACGCTGCTTTTTGCGCTGCCGGTGTCGGCGGTGTTCATCTGCTTCGGTGTGCAGCTGGGCAGCGCTGTCTACGGAAACGCCGAGGTCGGGCAGATGCTCTGGATTATGGCGCCGCTGACCCCGATTCTCTATCTCGACACGGTGGCCGACGCGCTGCTCAAGGGGATGGATGAACAGCTTTCGGTGCTGCGGTATTCGATCATCGATTCCTGTCTATCGGTCCTGCTGCTGTACACCCTGCTTCCCCTTTTCGGGCTGCAGGGGTATATCACGGTCTTATTTTTTACCAGTTTTGTCAACGCTTCCCTCTCGATCTCCCGGCTCACCCAGGTCACCCGCATCCGGTTCTCCTTCGGGGACTGGATCGGAAAACCGCTGCTGGCGGCAGCGCTGGCCGGAGCTGTGGCGCTGCTCATCAGCAGGAACTGGACCTTCTCTCCTGCCTGGCAGGTGGCCATCGGCGGCATTATCCTCGCGGTGATTTACGGCGGTGCGCTCCTGGCGCTGGGGATTATACGGGTTCCGGTTAAGCGGAGGGTTTCATAAATGAAAAATCGCAGGGCTGAGATACGGCACTGCGATTTTTTTACAAGTACATTTTGGGCGGCTGCGGCCGCAGAGTAAGACATGACCTACGCCTATAACTGGGTAGTAAGTGAGTATTAGAGGTTTAAGGGGTTACGCGGCTTTTTGAAAAAAGCCTGGCAAAAACTTTTTTGTCATTATCCCCGGAAGGTTTGAGAAAAAATAAACAAGTGCGCCTTCTGAGGGTTTTTAAGCTTCTGCGGGAATTGGCGCAACAGCGTGGACGGAGTTGGGGCTGACCTGGCATTTCCAGGCGAAAATCCCGATACCGTTTTCCTTTGCTTTCCGGAGAGCCGCCGCAAATTCCGGCCGGTCGGGGTTCGGCGCAAACCGCTTTGCGTCTTCTCTTTGGACAATAAACAGGATAAACCCGTCGTACCCTGCCTCCCTTGCCGCCGCCAGTTCCCCAAGGTGTTTAATCCCGCGCTCGGTCGGCGCGTCCGGGAACTGTGCGCACCCATCCCGGACAAGGGTCACGCCCTTGACCTCAACAAACGCCCTCCGGCCATCCTTTTCGATCAGCAGGTCAAACCGGGAGTTTCCAAACCGCTGCTCCCGTCTGACGCTGTCCGGCTTTTCATAACCCGGCAGCGAAATAATCCCGTCCCGGATGCCCTCGGCGGCGATCTGGTTCGGCAGCTGGGAGTCGATGCTGACGAGGGTCTCCTCCAGCTTGACAAAAAGGAGCGTCCATTTGGTTTTCCGCCCTTCCTCCGGCTGGAACCGCACCAGCACCTCTCTTCCCGGCATCAGCAGCTCCCGCAGCCGTCCGGTATTCTTCACATGGCAGATGATCTCCTCATTTCCCAGCCTGCACCGCGCCAAAAAGCGGTTGGGCCGGGACAGGAAAACGGCAGTTTGCAGCATATTCTCTCCTCCTTTTCCCTCAGTATAGCACAGTTTCTTTATATAGGGAAGCTCTGATTTGTTCGGCCTTGTACCTTTTAGATGCATATTTGTGCAGCTTTTTCCCCGCCTTCGGCGGGGAAAAAGCTTTTAATCAGAGTTGCTATCGTCAAAAGCATCGGTAGGGGCGACCCTCGCGGTCGCCCGCTCATGATTCCGTCTCAGGCTGCGGCGTATACTGTCCATTATTAAATCCCTTATTCTTTCTTTAAGAAACCTTTAACCCTATTGACAGACAATATTATACTTCATATAATATAGACAAGACAAAAATACCGCGTTTATCATAAGAAAGAAGGGAGCATATGCCATTTCAAATTGGATCGACCCTGCTGGACGCTTGTGTGCTGGCGGTGCTGGCAAACGGGGACGCATACGGCTACCGGCTGACCCAGCAGCTGCGGCAGGTCGTGGACATATCCGAATCCACCCTCTACCCGGTTCTGCGGCGGCTGCAGAAGGACGGCGCTGTCCAGTCCTATGACCAGCCGTTCATGGGCCGCAACCGGCGGTACTATCGGCTGACCGAAAAGGGCGTACAGATGTACGGAAGCTATCAGGATGAATGGATCGATTTCCGCACGCGGATCGACAGCGTGATGTTAAACAGCATCCTGCTGCCGGAAAACCGCGAAAAGGCAGGAGAAAGGACGGAGGAAAATGACAAGATTTGAGTTTATGGAAGAGCTGCGTCTGCGGCTTGCCGTCCTCTCCGAAGAGGAGCGCACGGACGCCCTGCAGTTTTACGAGGAATATTTTGAGGATGCCGGGCCGGAAAACGAGCAGGCGGTCATAGCGGAGCTGGGCTCTCCGGCGGCGCTGGCTGAGCGGATCCTCTCGGGCGAAGGGAAAGCGTCAGTCTGGAAAAACGGCCGGGACACCTACAGCCAGAGCGCTCCCGGAAACGGCGGCTACCGGGAATTTGCTTCCCGAAAGGCCGGACAGCCTGCTTATGCGGCCGGTGCGCAGCAGAAAAAACACAGCGGCTGGATGGCGCTGGCGATTATCCTGATCGTGCTGGGGTCGCCGATCTGGCTGTCGGTACTGTTTGCGATATTTATCTGCATCGTTGCGGCGGTCATGACGGTTGGCGCAGTTTTTCTTGCGGTGCTGTGCGTCATTGTCGCGCTGGTCATCATCTGTATCGCCTGTCTGGGCGTCGGGCTGTGGATGATGCCGCGGGATATGCTCAACGGGCTGTTTGTCTTTTCGATCGGCCTGATGGGCATGGGCGGTGCGCTGGTGCTGGTGCCGCTTGGCGCACTGTGCATCAACAAAGGCTTCCCTGCCCTTGGGCGCGGGATTGCCCACTGCTGGCACGGCGTGGCCGGATGGTGCGGCAGTGTCTGGCATAAAATGAAAGGAGGTGCCGGGAGATGAAAAAGAGCCTGATTTCGATTGTCTGTGGCCTGATCGTCTTTGTGATCGGCGCCGGGCTGTTCGCGTCGACCTATCTGGAGGGCGCAACCGGCTTCCATTCCAAATATGTCAATATCGGCTTCGATGAAAACGGCGATTTCGGCGCGTTTACCGTTGGGGAACCTCTCATAGAGGATTACGCCACAACTATCTATGAGGTGGCGGAAGAATACGGCGACAACATTGCATCCTCCATGCTGACAAGCGGCAGCGAATACGCCATGGATATCGACCAGCCTTTTGCTGATATCTATCTGGAAGTTTCCTGTGCCGATGTGACGATCTGCACCGCCAAGGACGAATCTCAGTTCGGCAGCGTCCACTGGGAGAAGATTGACGGGCTGGAATGGTCGGTGGACGGAGACACCCTTTTCCTGACGGTGACAGATGACCATACATCCACAGGCGGCAAAAAGCTGACCGTCATGCTGCCCCAGGGAACCGCCATCAACAGCATCAGCGGAAGCGTCGCCCTCGGCTGCGCTGATATCCGCGGCATCAATGTACAGAATATCGATTTAAGCCTCGACCTCGGGTCGATCACGCTGAAAAATATTCAGCAGGCGGACAGCATATGGCTGTACAGTGCGCTGGGCAATATCGAGCTGGATGAGGTAAACTGCTCGACCCTCACCGCAACCGCCGATCTCGGCAATATCGACGTGGACGGCAGAGTCGGGAACGGTAATTTCACCCTTTCGATGGGCAATCTCGATTTTGAAGGAACCATCGGCAGCTTCTGGGTCGCAAACGAGATGGGCAACGTCGAGATGGAGCTGACCGGGCCGCAGGAGCAGCATGACCTTGATATCTCCTGCGATATGGGCAGCATCCAGGTCATGGGACAGAAAACCACCGGCAGCCTTGTCACCACCAGTCCCGACGCGCTTTATACCGGGACTGTCCAGTGCTCGGCAGGAAAGATCGAAATCCAGTTTGACGAGGATTGAAAAGAGAATGCGGGCTGGTAACAATACCAGCCCGTCAGTCTGTCGAAAAAGTAAGGGTCCTTTCCGCTCTCTCCGATGTTTTCGCAGAAAACGCACCTCATCCC
>CAMAJC010000017.1 GCA_945835425.1 uncultured Clostridia bacterium | reverse complement strand
GCCGGGGTCTCGTCGATGACGACAATGCCTTCCCGGTCGCACAGCCGCATCATCTCTTCCGAGTAAGGATAATGGCTGGTGCGGAAGGAGTTGGCACCCTGCCATTTGAGGAGGGCGAGGTCCTTGACGTTCATGGCTTCGTTGATGCCGCGGCCGTTCGGATAGGTGTCCTCATGCTTGCCGTAGCCTTTGAAATAGAAGGGACGCTCGTTGATGAGGAAGCGGATGCCGTCGACGCGGACGGTGCGGACGCCGTAAGGGAGGGTGTATGCATCGGTGCCGAAGGTGGCCTTGATGTTATAAAGGTAGGCGTTCAGCGGCTGCCAGAGATGGACGTTCTCGATATGGAGCACGCCGTTTACGCCGTCCGATGCCGCGACCAGCTTGCCGTCCTCATCGAACGCTTCGACCCGGCAGGCGCCCTCGCCGACGGTCTCGACATCGTAATGGAGGCAGGCGGTCATGTTTTCAAAATCAACGGCGGCCGTAACGGTCATATCGCTGATGTAAGCCTTCGGGGTGGTATACAGCTTGACCGGACGGGTGATGCCCGCGTAGTTGAAGAAGTCAAAGTTGGTGGCGTTGACCTTTACGCCTGCAGGGGTGACCTTCTGTTCGCCGACCGGCAGGGTGGTATGGTCGATGAGGTTGCTGACGGCGATCGTCAAGAGGTTTTCGCCGACATGGGCCACTTCGGTGATATCCGCCTCAAAGGGCAGGAAGCCGCCCTTATGGGAAGCGATCTCGACGCCGTTGAGATAAACCTTTGCGTGATGGGTGACGGCTGCGCAGCGGAGGACAAGGCGCTCGGAAAGCAGCGGCGCAGCGATCTGAAGGGTGCGCTGATAATAAACGGTGCCGCGGTAGTCGCGCAGCTTTTCGCAAACTTTGATATCGTTATAGGAAGCGGGGACCGGCATAGTCATGGGGTCCTGAAGCGGTGCGTCGAACCAGCGTTCGGTCTCGCCCTGTCCCTCGGTCTCCTCCGTTTTGAATGCCCATACGCCGCCAAGGTCAATCAGCATACGGGACGCGGTCATAACAGGATACAGCATAAAAAAGCTCCTTTCGGTCGGTTGGTTTTTGTTTAAATTCATTGTAACATGAATCCAACATAAACAATAGAATTTTTTTATGCTCTTATATGATTATTTTTATCCGCTGTTTTGAAACGTTGCCATTTTACCACTTATCCCAATGAATACGTTCCCGCAGATCGATGTCTTTCTGCTTTACTGTCGGCTCGCCTTTTTTCGGTTTTCCGATCCCGATAAAACAGGGCATGAAATAATCATCCGGGAAACCCAGCACATCCTTTGCATATTTATCTTCATTTCCCAGGGGAATACGCAGTGTGCAGGCATACCCTTCAGCTGTTGCGGCGAGAAAAATGTTTTCGATGCTGCACCAGATGGAAGCAAAGCCGTTGAGATGGGAAAGATTATCGGGATGCAGAATATCCGTCTTCTGTTTCAAAAGCGGGATGACTACGGCAGCAGCGTCCATCAGCATTTTATGCTGCTTCGGAACGGCGCTTCGGTACATGCTCTGCTGCTCCGAATCATCCAGCTTCCAGTCTATCAGCAGTTGCTCCATATCTTTATCGGAGATGCCGTCCGGAATGATATCCAGCAGTTTTGCGACGGTGCCCTTATCCTGTATCACAATGTAATGCCAATCCCGCATATGGTCGTTGGTCGGTGCCTGAAATGCCGCCCGGATGATTCTTTCGATCACTTCCGGCGAAATCTCTTCCTTTTCAAAATCACGAACGGTTCTTCTCCTGCCGATTACTTCGTAAAATTCCATTTGAAAATCCCCTTTTTTGAATGTCTGTGTCCAATGTTTTCATCAACGATTTCTGCCGTGGAAAGCCGGCAGAAATCATTCCCCCCGCCGAATCGTGCCGTGGGCGGAATCCTGCAGGCTCTGGGCGCGGTATTCACCGGGCGTCATGCCGGTTTCCCTGCGGAACAGCCGGATAAAATAGCTGACGTCCAATACACCCACCTGTTCAGCCACCTGGGCGATACTGGGATTTTCCCGGGAGAGCAGTTCCTTTGCCCGCTCCACCCGTCTTCCCCGCACCCACTGGGACAGGGTCTCGCCGGTCTCTTCCTTAAACCGGGCGGAAAGATAGCTGTCGCTGACCCCGGCACGTCCTGCCAGAGCGTGGAGAGAGATTTCCCCGTCGAGGTGGAGGAAAACGTCGTTCATCACCTGCTGGATCAGCGGCGAGTACCCTTTGACCGCGTAGGAGCGGACCAGGGCGCAGTACCGCCGCACCATCTCCCGCTGGAGCTGCTGCACCTCCCGCATGGTGACGCAGCCCTCGATCCGGGCGGAAAACTCCCGGGAGATCTGGTCGATATAGGCGGGATGGACGGCTGCCCGCTCAAGGTTTTTGCGGCAGAGGGTGTTGAGGATGATCGCCATGTTCTGGCTGCCGCGCAGGGAGTTAAACCGCTCGGGCATCTGATAGCGGGAAAGCCGCCGCAGGACGGTGCCCGTGTACTCCTGGTCGCCGGTCAGCAGCGCGTCCAGCCAGGCGTTCTCCGCCTGATACCTTCCCTCGATCATCGATGCCGCCATCGACTGATCATAGCTCTGTTCCCGGCTGGGGCCGTCGGGATGGAACGGCTCGTCCTCCGACATCCGCACGACCGGCAGCAGCTCCGCTCGGTCTGTCCCCTGCGAGACCGGCGCCGCCAGCCGCCTGAACATGAGGAGCAGTGCGCCCTCGTCCTGCACGACCGGCACCGTGTTGCGGTATTCGTACAGGGAGCGGGTCCGCTCGGGGTTCCAATGCAGCCTTTTCGCCAGGTCTCCGGTCAGCTTTTCGGAGTTGGCGCCGTCCAGATACGGTCCTGCTCCCAGAAAAGCCGCCTGCGGATGCTCCGGGTCTTCAATCCGCAGCAGCAGGTACCGGCAGCCGAAGCTGTCGGTCAGCTGCACCAGCTCTCCTGCCTCCACCTTCCCCAGCAGTTTTTCCAGGTATTCCCTTTCATTATACTGCGCCGAACACCACGCCCGGATGCCGCCGTCAAAGCTGCCCTCGGCGCTGCCCTTCACGCTCTCCTTTTCGCCCAGCGGCGTGCAGTCCGCCCGGTACAGATGAAACGCCATATTATAGCTGCCCGCGATCAGCGCAAGGCTTTCCAGTATATCCTGCCGCATATCGACACCCCTTTTCTCCATTATACTGTACCGTGCAGAAAAGCGCAAGAAAATCCTATGAATCAGAAAAAAATTTATATGCAAACGGTTTTGAATGTGGTATATTGTAGATAACAAAAAACTTTGCAAAAGCGGCAAGGGAAATAAAACAGAAGTTTATCAAATATCAGAAAGGTGGCCAATTTTATGAAAATGTCATTCCGCTGGTACGGTCCGGACGATCCGGTAACCCTTGCAAACATCCGCCAGATCCCCAATATGCAGGCGATTGTCACGGCCGTTTACGATGTGCCGGTCGGCGAGGTATGGAGCCGGGAAAGCATCGCGGCGCTGAAAAAACAGACGGAAGATGCGGGCCTGCAGTTCGAGGTCATCGAGAGCATCCCGGTCCATGAGGACATCAAGCTGGGCAAGCCTACCCGCGACCGTCTGATCGAAAACTACTGCGAAAACATCCGCCGGGTCGCCGAAGCAGGCATCAAGTGCGTCTGCTACAACTTTATGCCGGTATTTGACTGGACCCGCACCGACCTGGCTCACCGCCTGCCCGACGGTTCGACCACGCTGATCTATGACGAGCGGCAGGTCGAGATGGTCAATCCCCTGCTGTCCGATTCCGATCTGACCCTGCCCGGCTGGGACGCCAGCTACACCCGCGACGAGCTGAAAAACGTCGTCGCCGAGTACCAGCAGCTGACCGAGGAGGACCTCTGGGACAACCTCTCCTACTTCCTGAAAAAGATCATCCCGGTGGCCGCAGAATGTGACGTCAACATGGCAATCCATCCCGACGATCCCTGCTGGAGCATCTTCGGCCTTCCCCGCATCATCACCGGTGAGAAAAACCTCGACCGGTTCCTCTCGATCGTCGACGATCCCCACAACGGCCTGACCCTCTGCACCGGCTCCCTGGGCTGCAGCTGCAAGAACGATATCCCGGCACTGGCCGCCAAATACGCCGCAATGGGCCGCATCCACTTCGCCCACCTGCGCAACGTCGCCCTGACCGACACCGGCTTTGAAGAGAGAGGGCACCTCTCCTGCGGCGGCAGCCTGGACATGGAAGCGATCGTCCGCGCCCTGGTGGAAAACGGTTTTGACGGCTACGTCCGTCCCGACCACGGAAGAATGATCTGGGGTGAAACCGGCAGAGCGGGCTATGGCCTTTACGACCGCGCGCTCGGCGCCGCTTACCTCAACGGCCTGTTTGAAGCGGTCGAAAAGGAACTGAAACGCAGATAATCAAATTTTGCGAATTCAGACTATCGCGTAAGTATTCAGATAATAAGCGCCAACCTCTTTTGCTTGTAGCGGCGACCTGCGGTCGCCACCCATATAGATATAATAACCGTTTTCTGTTAATTGTGCTTGTATCTCAGTAAAAACGACAGGTCCGTGCGTATTTGGTGGCGGTCGCAGACCGCCGCTACAGCTAAATAACATTTGCGGACACGTTTGAAACAAGTGCGGATTATCTATTCAGAAAGGAACTGATCACGATGAAAAACCCGATCAATACCGATCTCACCGGAAAAGTAGCCGTTGTCACCGGTGCAGGCGGCGTCCTCTGCTCGATGTTCTCCAAAGCTCTGGCAGCGGCCGGTGCGAAGGTCGCGATGCTGGACATCAATGAAGAGAGCGTCAAAAAGAACGCGGCTGAAATCCGTGCGGAAGGCTATGAAGCCGAGGGGTTCCGCTGCGACGTATTAAACCGCGAGTCGCTGGAAGAAGTCCACGCCGCTGTCCTCGAAAAATACGGTCCCTGCGACATCCTCTTAAACGGTGCAGGCGGCAACAATGCCCGCGCCAATACCGACCTCGAGCACTTCAACCCCGGCGATCTGGACAAGGATGTCAAGACCTTCTTTGATCTGGAACAGCCCGGCGTCGAATGGGTCTTCCGGCTCAACTTCATCGGCACCCTGCTCCCGACCCAGGTTTTCGGCAAGGACATGGTCACCCGCGAAGGCTGCAACATCCTCAACGTCTCCTCGATGAACGCCTACACCCCTCTGACCAAGATTCCCGCCTATTCCGGCGCCAAGGCCGCGATCAGCAACTTTACCCAGTGGCTGGCGGTGCATTTCGCGCCTGTCGGCATCCGGGTCAACGCGATCGCCCCCGGCTTCTTCGTCACCAACCAGAACCGCGACCTGCTGTTCAACAAGGACGGCTCGCCCTCTGCCCGCGCAGGCAAAATCCTCGCCGCGACGCCCATGGGCCGCTTCGGTGAATCGGAAGAACTGATCGGCACGATGCTGTTTTTGCTCAACAACGACGCCGCCAGCTTCATCACCGGCGTTGTCATCCCGATCGACGGCGGCTTCTCCGCTTACTCGGGCGTATAATTGGTATGATAATACCCGCTGTGGCCATATGGTCGCAGCGGGTCGTTTTGCTGTTACAACTTTTTGGTAAAACAGATAATCCGTCCGGCCTCGGTAAAGCCAAGGCCCATATGGAACCGGAAACTGCCGGTGTTTTCGAGGGCGCAGTCGCTGGCAAATTCGGCGCAGCCCTTTTCCCGCGCCCAGTTTTCGCAGGCGGCGCAGAGCTTTCCCGCGATCCCCTGCCGCCGGTACGCAGGCGACACATAAATCCCCTCCAGATACCCGACCGGGCTGGAGCTGGTTCCCTCCACATAGTCATGGCGCAGGCCGCACTGAGCCGCAGCGACCGGCTCGCCGTCTGCAACACAGAGAAACACCGCGCTCTCCTCCTCTTTCAGCAGCCCGGCGAACTCTTCCCGCAGCTCGCCCTCCTCATGGGACGGCCAGAGCGCCAGGAACAGCCGGGTGACGGCGTCCAGATCAGCGGACCCCGCTTTTTTGATGATGAACATAAATCCTCCTGTCCCCATTTGGTAGAAAAACGAAATGTATTTTTGTATAGTCTGCCCCGTCGTAAACCGGGCAGAAGTATGCTACAATAAAAATATACTGAATTTTCTGTCGTTTTATTATTTTTCAGAAGGTGCGCAGAATGAAACGAAAAACATGGATCCGGATGCTGGCAGGTATTTTGGCAGCAGCAGAGCTTTTTTCCCTTTCCGGATGCAGGACAATAAAGGCAAAACCGCTTTCCACCGGCAGCGCCATGACCGACACCGACCCCGCCAGCCCCGACACTTTGCAGGACGGCGCCGTCACCATCGCCGGTTTCTCCGTCCGCCTGCTTCAGCAAACCTTTTCGGAAAAAAACACCCTCCTTTCCCCGCTGTCGGTCCTTTACGCCATGACGATGGCGGCAAACGGCGCGGAGGGCGAGACCTTTGCTCAGATGGAAAGCACGCTCGGCGATATGGAGCTGTTAAGCAGCGTCCTTCCCTCCGTCGCCTGCTCCCTCGCCTCCGATAAGGATTCGCCGCTTCACATGGCCAATTCGCTCTGGCTCCGCGACGGGGAAGGGCTTACGGTCCGGCAGGAATATCTGGACAAGATGCGTGTTTTTTATGACGCCGCGATTTATCAGGCGCCCTTTGACCGCACGACGACGGACGACATCAACCAGTGGGTCAGCGGCCAGACCGGCGAGATGATCGAAAATATGCTGGACAGCATCAGCGAGGACGCGGTGATGCTTCTGATCAACGCGGTTTCCTTTGACGCTGACTGGAAAAAGGCATACGCGGACGAAGATGTTCAAAAGGGATTCTTCACAGCGGAAAACGGAACGCGGCAGGAGATTTCGCTGATGTACTCGGAGGAAACCGCCTACCTCTCCTGCGAAAACGCGGAAGGGTTCCGAAAGCCCTATAAAAACAGCAGGTATGCTTTTGCGGCGCTGCTGCCGGACGAGGGCGTTTCCATGGCGGAGTTTATCGCTTCGCTGGACGGCGAAAAGCTGGCGGATATCCTGCAGGGCAGCACTTCCGGCATCATCCACGCAGCTATCCCCAAGTTTACGGCCAATTCCAGTCTGGAGCTGACCGGTACGTTTAAAAAGATGGGTATCACCAACGCTTTTGAACCGAACCTAGCCGATTTTGGCGGAATCGGCAGTTACGGCGGCGCACCCCTTTACATCACCAGCGTCCTGCACAAGACCCATCTGGAACTGGACGAAACCGGGACAAAGGCGGCTGCGGCTTCTGTCGTGGAAATGGGTTCCGGAGCGGCGACAGAATCATCCGGGACGCTAAAGCGGACAATCATTCTCGACCGGCCGTTCCTTTATATGATCGTGGACACCTACAGCGGCATCCCGATTTTTATCGGCGTATGCATGGAGCCTTAAATCCGCTTACCCTCTATCGGGCGTGACAGAAGGTTTGAAGAGCGTGAGCCTGTCGAACGCTCTCACTCTGTTTGGTGCGTGTCACTGCGGTCGCGGCGAATCCGGTGCAGGCTGTGCCTGCCCTGCCTGCCTAGGTAACAGATAGCTGATATCGTCGCTGCGGAAAGCGGAGATGGTCTGCAAGAGAGCGGTCAGGGCCGGGGTGATGAACTTGTTTTTGTGGAGAACAAGGGAAAACTGCCGGTGGAAAAGGCACTCCCCGCAGCTGCCGCAGCTCTGGAACCGGACGGTGCGGATCTTCCCTTCCTTCACTTCCCGCTCGATCAGCCGCAGAGAAATGACGCTGAGCCCCAGATTTTGCATGACCGCGTTTTTGATCGCCTCCGAGTTGGAGGAGACCCAGCCGATGTTCAGCGGAACGCCCTCCTGCCGCATAAACTGAACAAAACGTTCTCTGGTGCCGGAGCCTTCTTCCCGGAGGATGAACCGCTCGTTTGCCAGCTCCTCCACCCGCACCTCGGTTCTTTGGGCAAACGGATGGGCGCTGCTGCAGGCCAGACAGAGATAGTCGTCGACCGCCGGCGTCACCGTCAGGTCCCGGCTTTTGACCTCTCCTTCCACCAGCGCCAGATCCAGCTCTCCTGCCAGCAGCTTTTGCTCAATCGTCGCGGTGTTGTCAACGAAGACCTTCAGCTGCACATCGGGGCACTGCTCCTGAAACCGGGCGGCGATCCGTCCGGCCAGGCTGGTGCCGACCGTGACCGTCGCGCCGAACCAGATGACCGGCTTTCCCGCGGTCGCCTGCATCGCGCTTTCCAGCTGGTCAAAAGCGGCCACCACCTGCTGCGCCATCTCCAGCAGCTGCCGCCCTGCCTCGGTGATATACAGCCGCTGGTTCAGCCGCTCGAACAGCCGCACCCCGTAATGGCTCTCCAGGTCGGCGATTGCCTGGGAGACCGTCGGCTGGGAGACATAAAATTTTGCGGCGGCCTTGCTCATTTTGCCGGTCTGGGCCACCTCGATAAACAGCTTCAAATGCCGGATCGTCATGCGCTTCCCTCCGATTCCCGATAGTTTTGGGCAGGCCATTTGCTGCCAGCTGATGGAAAAAAGTCCTCTTAGCCATATTCTCCGCCGGATTTCCCCAATTATTTTGCAAAATCACGGCAAATCATAGAAAATACCTATGACCTTTATCCAATAATACTATTTTCCAAATGAAAAAGCAAGTGCTATAATAAAAAGGAAGAAAAAAGGCCGGCGCCTTTTGGCCTGGCCGCGGCCCTTCCGCAGGATACGCGGATACGCGGATGCGCTTCCCGCCTGAGCGGCAAGCGCGGCTCCCGGGGTAAACGGAATAAGCCTATGTTTTCCAAATGAAAATCAGCATGAAAGGAACGTCACAAATGAAAGTTTTAGTTATCGGCGGTGTCGCAGCCGGCACCAAGGTCGCTGCCAAGCTGAAACGGGAAGACCGCAGCATCGAAGTGACCCTGATCACCAAAAGTCAGGACATTTCCTACGCGGGCTGCGGACTGCCCTACTATGTCGGCGGCGTGATCAGGGAACGCGGTGAGCTGATCGTCAACACCCCGCAGAGCTTCTCCGCCCTGACCGGCGCGGAGGTGCAGACCGGCGTCGAGGCGGTCGCCGTAGATTTTGCGGCAAAGACCGTCTCCGCCAAAAAACTCGCCACCGGAGAAGAAGTTTCTTATCCCTATGACCGCCTGGTCATCGCGACCGGCGCTTCTCCCATCCGTCCGCCCATTGAAGGCATTGACGCAATCGGTGTATCTTATATGCGGACGCCGGAAGACGCGGTCTCTCTCCGTTCGGACATCGAAGCGGGCAATATCAAGCGGGCTGCGGTCATCGGCGGCGGCTTTATCGGACTGGAAGTGGCCGAAAACCTGGCGGCGCAGGGCGTCCGGGTCAACGTCGTGGAAATGGCGCCCCATATCCTGCCGATGTACGACGACGAGATCGCCGGATATATCGAAGACCATCTGGCCGACCGGGGCATCAACGTCATGACCTCCACCAAGCTGACCGCAATTCTCAAGGACGACGCGGGCAAGGTCGCGAAAATCCAGACCGAAAAGCGCGCCATCAAGACCGACGCGGTTATCATGGCAGTCGGCATCCGGCCGAATACCGCTTTCCTCGAGGGTACCGGGTTGGAGATGGAAAAGGGCGCGGTTCTTGTCAACGACAGGCTCGAAACGAATATTCCCGATGTTTATGCCGTGGGCGACTGCTGCCTGGTGAAAAACCTCCAGACCGGGAAACCTGTCTGGTCGGCTATGGGCTCGACCGCCAACATCGCCGGACGAATCGCCGCGCAGAATATCGCAGGCAAAAAGGACATCCCCTATCAGGGCGTCCTCGGCACCGCCGTCATCAAGCTCCCTGACTTAAACGCAGGCCGCACCGGCCTTTCCGAAAAGGAAGCGAAGGCCGCCGGTATCGACTATGTGGCCGTCATGACCGCTTTAAACGACAAGGCGCATTACTATCCCGGTTCCGGCGTGTTTATCACCAAGATGATCGCCGAAAAAGAGACGATGAAGCTGCTGGGCGTGCAGGTGCTGGGCAGCGGCGAAGTCGACAAGATGATCGATATCGCCGTCACCGCCATCACGCTGGGAGGTACGCTTCCCACCCTCTCCCAGATGGACCTGGCCTATGCGCCGCCCTTCTCGACCGCGATCCATCCCTTTGCCGCCACCGCCAGCATCCTGATGAACAAGATGCAGGGCGAGATGGACTCGTTCACCCCTGGCGAGTTCGCAGCCGGTGAAGCAGACGGCTATAAGATCATCGACTGCTCGCAGGCGCCGAACCCGCTTTTAAACGGCGCGCCCTTCCTCGACTACACCACCTTCGACGAACCGCCTGCCGGTTATGAGAAGGATGACAAGCTGCTGCTGGTCTGCAACAAGGGCAGACGGGCTTACCTGACCCAGAACAAACTGAAACAGATGGGCTTCACCGGCACAAAGGTCCTCGAAGCCGCCACCTCTTTCACCAAGGAGTTCTAAAATTTGTCCGCGTTTTTCCGCTGCCCGCATCCCACGGGCAGCACAAAATAACACTATTGGAGGAAAATTTATGTCTTGCACCCTTACCGCTGAACAGATCAAGGCCGTTAAAGCCGAAGGTTTTTTAAACCATGTCGGCACCGACAACTTCAACGCCCGCATTATCACCATCAACGGCCGACTGACCGCTGAGCAGATGGCCTGCATCGGCGAAGCTGCCCAGAAATTCGGCAACGGCTACACCGAAATGACCAGCCGTCTGACCGTCGAGGTCGCCGGCATTCCCTATGATAAAATCGAGGAGTTTAAGGAATTTATCGCCAAAGCCGGCCTGATCACCGGCGGAACCGGCTCCCAGGTCCGCCCGGTCGTCTCCTGCAAGGGAACTCACTGCCAGTACGGCCTGATCGACACCTTCTCCCTGTCCGAGAAGATCCATGAGCGTTTTTATGTGGGCTATCACGGCGTCAAGCTGCCCCATAAGTTCAAAATCGCGGTCGGCGGCTGCCCCAACAACTGCGTCAAGCCCGACCTGAACGACCTCGGCGTTGTCGGTCAGAAGATTGTTGCCTACGACCCCGACGACTGCAACGGCTGCAAGAAATGTTCCATCGAGGCCATGTGCCCCATGGGCGCTGCCAAGCTGGATGAGGACGGCGTCATGCAGATCGACAAAGACGTCTGCAATAACTGCGGCAGATGCGTCGGCAAATGTCACTTCGACTGCATCGAAGGCGGCACCACCGGCTACAAAATCTACCTCGGCGGCAGATGGGGCAAGAAGATCGCCATGGGCAAACCTATGTCCAAGATCTTCACTTCTGAGGAAGAAGTCCTCGACGTCATCGAAAAGGCTATCCTCCTGTTCAGAGAACAGGGCAAGACCGGCGAACGCTTCGCTAAAACCATCGAGACTCTCGGCTTTGAGAACGTCGAAGCACAGCTTCTGGACAACGGCCTGCTGGAAAGAAAACAGCAGATTCTCGACGCCAAGCTCCACCTCTCCGGCGGCGCTATGTGCTAAGAGTGAAGAGTGAAGAGTGGAGTGAATGTATGGCGCGGATCGCGCCATGATTCATTGAGTGATTTCACGCACGAAACCAAGCTATTCTCTTACCTTCTGCACCGCTCGAAACTATGAAAAACGGAAACCTCGCTGGATGATTGTATATTCCAGCGAGGTTTTTCTATGCAACTGCGAGCGAGGAACCATGGTGGTCTATCGCTTTTTGACCTTCGGGAACGAAATAATCAAATCATGCGCCGATCCGGCGCATACCATAACGTTTTCCAGGTCTTTTCGCAGAAAAGTGACTGCGGCAGCAGTCAAGGGAAAACTCCACTCTCAACTCTCCACTCTCCACACTAAATCAGAGTATTTCGGAAAGAGATACTTTCGTATGCCCATTCCATCCGATGACTGTCTCGGCGCAGAGCATCGAATCGAGCACCGCTTCTTCCGTGGCTTCGGCGGCAGCGCGGAACAGGCGGTCAATCCGGCCTTCGCTCAGCTGGACAAGGGGCTGGAAATCGCCCTCCGGGTGCTGCTCGACGATGTTGCCGGTGGAGAAGCCGATGACGATCTCGCCGCTGCCGTGGCCGATAAAGGAGCCGAGCCGGATAAGCCCGACCGGACAGCGCTTCAAAACACGCCGCAGCTGCCGGTCGGAAAGCGGCACATCGGTCGCCAGCACCATGATGCAGGAACCTTTGTCCGGTGCACTGCCGTTTAAACGCTCCAGCAGCTCCTGCCCGATATTCCTTGCCTGCGGCAGGGTAAAGTCAGAGAGCCGCCCGTGATTGGTCTGGACCAGCACGCCGACCGTGTAGGTTTTGCCGTCCAGCTCGACCTGCCGGGAGGCGCTGCCGATGCCGCCTTTTAGGGAATGGCAGACAGTCCCGCGACCTGCACCGACTGCGCCGAGGGCGAAATCTTCCCCGGCCGAAGCGATTGCCGCAAAGACCTCGTCCCTGCCCACCGGACGGTCGGAAAGGTGGCTGAGGTAGGAGTCGTTGCACTCCCCGACCACCGGGTTTATCGAGGTCAGCTCAATCCCGTCTTTCCGACAGAGGTTCACCATATACTCCACCAGAGCGTCGTGCACCTTGCCGACGTTCAGCGTCCCTGTCAGGGCGATCGGCGTTTCCAGCGTTCCCAGCTCGTCCACCTGCACCAGTCCGAGCGTCTTACCGAAGCCGTTGACCACATAAGAAGCCGCCGTCATTTTGTGCAGGAACGGGTTCTCCGCAGGCGGCAGGATAACGGTCACGCCGGTCTCATATTCGCCGGTCGAAATGGTCGCGTGTCCGACCTTGACGCCCGGCACGTCGGTGATCTTATTGCGAGGGCCTTTGGGCAGCTCTCCGACCGTGATGCCGAGGTCTGCCGCGCGATGCTGTGTTTTCATATGCTCCTCCTGTATATATACTGGGGAAGCTCTGATTAATTCAACTTTTCTCTTTTTCAGAGGCGTGTCCGTGCGGCTTTTTCCCCGCCTTCGGCGGGGAAAAAACATTAAATCAGAGGTTCCCTGGTTTATTTCTCGTCTGTCATAGGGAAAATGCGCATTTCCGTTCCTTCATTATACCATCTAAACAGCCAAAAGAAAAGACGCGCAAGTTATATATCATAATCCTGTGCAACCGAGAATAAATCTCTTGATTTTTTTCTGTCAATACGATATAATGAAGATGATATCGGTACAAACCGATGGCCGCTTCGTATACGGGGCAGCAATTAAAATAATGGAGGTTATTCCAATGTTAGTTTCTGCAACAGAAATGATGAACAAGGCTCGTGACGGCCATTATGCAGTCGGCCAGTTCAACATCAACAACCTTGAATGGACCAAATCTATCCTGCTCACCGCTCAGGAGCTGCAGTCTCCCGTTATCCTCGGTGTTTCCGAGGGCGCTGGCAAGTATATGTGCGGCTACACCACCATCGTCGGCATGGTCAACGGCATGATCAATGAGCTGGGCATCACCGTTCCCGTCGCTCTGCACCTCGACCACGGCTCCTACGAGGGCGCTAAGAAGTGCATCGCTGCAGGCTTCTCTTCCATCATGTTCGACGGCTCTCACTACCCCATCGACGAAAACATCGCAAAGACCAAAGAGCTGGTTGAGCTTGCTCATTCCAAGGGCATCTCCATCGAGGCTGAGGTCGGCGCTATCGGCGGCGAAGAAGACGGCGTTGTCGGCAAGGGCGAATGCGCTGACCCCGCTGAATGCAAGATGATCGCTGATCTGGGCGTTGACATCCTGGCTGCAGGCATCGGCAACATCCACGGCGTATATCCCGCTAACTGGGAAGGCCTGTCCTTCGAGACCCTGGCTGCTGTTAAGGAAGCTGTCGGCGATATGCCTCTGGTTCTCCACGGCGGCACCGGCATCCCGGACGACCAGATCTCCAAGGCTATCTCTCTGGGCGTTGCCAAGATCAATGTAAACACCGAGTGCCAGCTGGTATTCGCTGAGGCTACCCGTAAATACATTGAGGCTGGCAAGGATCAGCAGGGCAAGGGCTTCGACCCCCGCAAGCTGCTGGCTCCCGGCG
>CAMAJC010000016.1 GCA_945835425.1 uncultured Clostridia bacterium | reverse complement strand
GCCCGGCGATGCTTGTCCCCGCGTGTGCGCCGGTCGCAGCACCCGCAAAGAGATAGGGCGAGAAGCTGTTGATCGAATCCAGCGAAAACCAGGCGATAACCAATTTCGGCGCACCGAGGCTGTTGTTATAGGGGATGGTATAGGTTTTCGTCTCGACCGCCGACACCGTCCCGGCCTGTACAATCCTGCTCATCGTTCCGGTGATCAGCTGCCCAAGGTTGTTGTACGCCGTCTT
Source organism: uncultured Clostridia bacterium (assembly GCA_945835425.1). Taxonomy (GTDB): domain Bacteria; phylum Bacillota; class Clostridia; order Oscillospirales; family Ruminococcaceae; genus Faecivivens. Next base: position 13,860 of record CAMAJC010000016.1, on the reverse strand, counting down.
GCCCGCAAGGATATCTCCGGTGCCGGCTGTCGTAGCAGTGCCCAGCGCCGTCCCGGTTTTGAGCGTTTTGTCCTTCGCGTAGTAGGTATAGCCCCTGAATACCTTGTCCGGCGTGGCGGTGGCCAGGGCCAGCTTAGACTTTGTAAGGCCGCCGCCTGCCTTAAAATTTACCGTTTTATGTACCGTGTCAATAACCGCCTCGACGCCCACACCGGCGACAAAAAGGTTGTCCTCCGGGTCCTCGCCGCTCGTCATCTGCACCGTATAGCTTTCCCCGTCGACGGTCATGCTGTCGCCCTCGGCGAAGTCGCCTGTCGCGAGGAATCTCCCCAGCAGCAGCCCGGAATAGACCCCGATCTGGCTTTCCAGTCCCGTCAGCGCATGAACCGTCCCCGTTTTACTGTGGGTGAGCAGCACGACGCCGACCCCAAGAATCGCCGCGTCCAGCTCATCGTACTCGACGAAAATCCCGCTGCCGTCGACCACCGCCGACACCTCCGCCGCCTGGTCGACCGCCACCGTCAGCTGAATCAGCCGCTCGTTCAGCGTCGCCTCCTGCGCGCCGGGAATATAGTCTCCGTTGTTTCCGGCATTGCCGTAGGCATACAGAATATCCGCACCGCCGTCCGGATTTTCCGCATACAGCCCCAGCTCCCGCCAGGTAAACCCCGTTTCAACGTCGCGGAACGCCAGAACGCTGCGCAGCGTCACCTGCCCATTTTCCCTCGTCATGCGGCTCAGGGTCAGGGTATACCGGGGCGAAATAACCTGCGTCACCGCCCCGGCGCTGCCGGAATAAGCCGCGTCGCCCATGACCATCGCCGTGAATTTGATCCCGTCGCCGGTCAGACTTCTTGCCAGCAGCGCCAACCCGGCCGATGTGATCGTCATTTCAAAATTTGCCATTGTATCTCCTTTCCGCCCGGCCGGTCCCGCTCAAACAAGCAGAACCGGCCACTGGACCGCAAATCTCCCGATCCTTACTCGATCGTGACGGTCATATACAGCTTCTCCATGGCGTCGACCGGCTGCACCGCCATCTCGACGATCACGCTGTCCGCCGTTTCGCCGCGGGTGACGGTAATATCCTCCAGCGCGGGCTTTTCAATGGCACGCACCTCGTACAGCTGGCTGAGATAGGAGAACAGTTCTTCTCTAAACAACGCCCTGCCGTCGGTATCGTTGGCGCATTTGCCCAGATAGTAGTCCTCGAAAATCGTGCGCACATCGGTGCCGATTGCGTCCATGACCCGGAGGGTGCGGTTTTTGCGGAAGGCGTTGCCCTTTTCGGTGGTAAAGCTGGTAAAGGTGTTGATGTCCTGCTCAACGACGACCTTGCTGCCGCGCTGGATAAAGAGGAAATGTCCTGCTTTCAAGAGCGCAACGATCTCGCTGGCCGTCAGCTGACGGTCGACGCTGACCGCGCCGTCATAACGGTCGTAGGTGCAGGACTTATTGACTGCGGCGCCTGCAGTCATACCGGCCACATAAGCGGTCGCCTGCGCTGCCGAAATGTGGGTGCCGTCCTCCAGATGGACGCCGCTGTAAACCGAGATGATGCCCTCGTAGTCGGCCTCCATGTTGGCGACGACCGCCTGGATTTTGACGCCCTCGTCCTCGCGCATCCGCTTGACGAAGGAAAATGCCATCTGCTTGACCGCCTTGTCGGCCGTCGGCACCGCCATGGTGTTGAAGGTCAGCCGTTCGGCCGCGTAGAAAAAGTCCTCCCAGTCGTATTCATCCGGGTCAGCGTCGCTGCCGCCCTCCAGCACAATTCCCGCATGAGGCGTCAGCTCGCCTGTACCGGAAAACAGCACCCAGTCGTTGCCCACCAGGTCTTCGATCTGGACCGCCTCCTGCTCGTCGACCATCTTCTCTCCCAGGAAGGTCTGGACATAATATACGCCGCTGTCGTCCTCGGGGTCGATGATCTTGACCGCCAGGGTGTTGCCGATGCTGCCGGGATAGCGCGCGACGACCGTCAGCCCGGAATCGGTCTTGCTCGCCGTCTCGCCGCCGTTCAGTCTCCAAACCAGCACCCTGCTCGCTCTCTTTGCAGCCTCGCGCAGCAGCAGCAGCTCATCCGACAGCGCCGACAGCCCGAACAGCTTCCGCACGTCGGTATCACCCTCGACCGCCACCGCCGTGTGCACCGTGCCGAAGGGCAGTTTCATCGGCAGCAGAACGACGCCGCGGTCAGAGACCGTGCCCAGCGGCGAGAATTCCGAGACAAAATTGATGTAAGCGCCTGCGCGCACCTTGTTTCTGGTTACAAAAGTTCCTCCAGCCATCTTCATTTCTCCTTTTTATATTTATTTTATGAACCCTCTGCATCGAAGGTTCATTTATCCATATCGCAGAAATTGCCGGACCGATGACCACACCGGCCTGCTCATCCGGCGATTCCCTGCCTGTACGGAAATGAGTGCCTTCCATCCGCCTTACCGGATCTGCATCCGGTCGCTGATACACAGCACCGCGCCGGTATACAGCCCGCTTTCCAACGGTTCGCTGACCGCCGTTTCCAGGGTCATATTGGCCGGGATCATCCGCCGCAGCTCCCTTGCCATGGCCGAGAGCAGCTTTTCCGCACCCGACGGCACCGATACCCGCAGCAGAAACTCATCGGGCCATACCTCCGCCGCGAACTGTCCTTCACCCATGGACGCCCGCAGCTGCCTTTTCAGCTGCGCCATGGTATACGGCCGGATGCCCGCCAGTCTTGTCAGCACCGCGAACCGCCGCTCGGCGATATCGCCGCTGCCGGACAGTCCCAGCACTCTCTCCCAACGGACCAGCTGCTCCTGCGCGGAAGAAGGCAGGTACTCCTCCGGAACCGCGCCGATCCCGTCCTCCAGCTCCGCCGTCAGCGGGTCAAAGGCTTCTCCCAGAGCCTGGTACTCCTTTGTCTCACGGAACGCGTCCGGCAGATAGTCCAGATAATCCATCTTCCCTCACCTCTCACATTGCCTTTACGGTCAGGGAAATGCTTCCTTCCACCGGCACGCCGTCACATTCCACATTCCCGCTGCCGCCGTTGATGGTCAGTCCGCTCACATCGACCACGCCTTCCGCTCCGGAAAGCGCCGCGATCATCCCGCTGTACCGCACCACCGGCTCATTGTCTTCCCACTGGGCACGCAGCCCGCGCAGATATTCTTTGACAGCCTCTTCCGCCAGCTCTTTCACTTCGGCGGCGTCGCTGCCGGAAAGAAGCTCTGCCTGCACATCGATGACCACCTCTTCCGGCGCCTCCACATAGACCGTGTGCCCGATCGGCGCCAGTCCCAGCCCGTCTCCCTGATATTCCGGGATGAGCAGCGTCCGCACCGCCTCTAGCAGTGTCTCGCTCGCCGGCATCAGGTCGCTGCCCAGCACCTGCACCCCGACCGTACCGCCGCCCAACACGACCGGCGTGACCCTGACGCCTCCGACGCCGGGGACCGTGCGCACCTTTTCTTTATAGTCGCTGACATTGCCGCCGAAAGCCGGGTATTTGAGCAGCTCCAATACCCTTTCCCGCAGCGGCTCATCTCCTTCCCGGTCCTCGCCCGGCGTCAGGACCTCGACCGCCTCCGCGCTCCCGAAGTCAGACAGATAATCGCAGGGCAGCGGCTCTCCCAGCCGGTTGCCCTCCTCACCCGCCGTCTCGCAGGTCAGCACGCCTTCTCCGCCTGCACTCCCGCTCAGCAAATAAAACAGCCCGTTTAAGGAAAACCGCATCCCGTCCGGCGGCACAAAAGCTTCCCCTTTCTGGCTTTTGAACACCGCTTTCAGGACCGCCGGGGTCGCCTCTCCGCGTTTCAAGCCGTACTGGGCCGCGATCTTGTCCAGATACTCGCCTTCGGAGCTGTCCGGAAACAGCAGGTCATAATAGCTTTTCAGCGTCAGATAAGCCGCCGCCAGCTCCGCGCAGACCGGCGCCACCGCCGTGTCAATGAGGCTCCCTTCCCGCCTGTCCAGCTCCGCCGGCACTTTGGATAAGCACCTTTCCTTCAGTTCCTCATAAGTTGGTATCTTCATTGATTATTCCTTCCTCGTAAAGCTGCAGCAGCATCTTCTTCATCAGCGCCGCTTCTTCCTCGTCCATGAACAGGATTTGGGAGAGCGAGAGGGTGATTTTCAGCCGCCCTTTTTCCCTCTCCGCCGCCGTCGCAACACCGCGCGCCGCCGTCCGCAGCAGCATCTGCAGCCCTGTTTCCTCATCCTGCGGTTCTTCTCCATCCGGCGGATACCAGTAGACCAGGAGCTTTTCTTCCTTTCTCCACCGCCTGCCCATCTCCTTGCGAAGGGAAATTTCGCCGCAGAGCACCTGGAAACAGGGTTTTGCCATCCCGGCCGCAATCTCCTCGGTCACGATCAGCGCGTCCCCGTATTCCCTGCGCAGCAGCCGCACGACCGCCGCCTGAAAATCCGTCAAATCCACTCCTCCTTACGCACCGCCGCCATCCTGTAGGCCGGGTATACCTGCGGCTGTCCGCAGACCACAAACCGGTGGCTTTCTTTTCCCCAGTCCACCTCCAGACAGTCGCCTGCCCGGATATCGGCGTCACGGGGCAGATAAATTTTCGCCCGGCTTTTGTTGACAGCCGCCGCACCTTCTTCCGGCAGCCCCTCACCCATACCGGTGAGCAGACAAACGCTCTCCCCGATTTTGTTCAGGACTTCCCGCTGCCGCTCGCCGTCGTCCTCCCAACCTCTACGCAGCACCCCGCACTTCCCGCCGAACTGCCCGCAAAAGTCAAGGAAAACCCGTTCTTCCCGCACAAAATCCATCCGCATCACTCCTTTCTCATCATCAGGAAATCTCTGATAAAATCAGCTTTTCTCTCTTTCGGAGATATGTCCGTGCGGTTTTTCCCACTTCCCGTCCCGCACCCGTCTCCAGATATACGCAACAGCTTTCCGTCCTTTCCGGTAGGGCGGGCTGCCCTCAGCCCGCCGCCACCTTCCTCTCCGCACCACGTCCCCGGCACACTCACCCATTCCCGTCCCCAAGCCCCAGCCTCCCCTTTTAAGGGGAGGTGTCATGCCCGGCATGACGGAAGGGTCGCAGCTTTCCGTCCCGCACCCGTTTCCAGATGCATACACAGACTTCCCGTCTCAGCATTAGCGCAGCGTCTTCATGCGGCTCCAGCCGCGCTTCATTTTTCATGTGCCTTTAGGCACACTTCATTTAACCCGCACCGCGTTCCCGAAATGCACATCTCCCTAACCTAAAACCCAATCTTTCTCCAAGGCCGCAGCTTCCATTTCCAGCCGCCGTCCTCATTGCCATCCCGATACTGAACGGCGTAATCCCCGAGCGACACCCGGGAAACGCCGCTTGCCGCGGACACACCGCCGCATCGCCTGACCAGTTCCTCCGCAGCGGCCCAGAGCGCGCCCTCCGGTACCTGTTCCAGATGACAGTATTCCATCAGTTCGGCTACCAGCAGCCCTGCCGCCGTCCGCTGCTTTTCTCCGGCCTCACACCCGGTTATCTCCGCCGCAATGCCGCAGACCCGCTCTGCCGCCTCATCAGCCTCTATCCACATCCTATTCCTCCTTTCATCCCCCAGCTTTTCCGCCGGGGGACAAAACAAACCGTTTATGCCGAGCAGACCAGCTTGACCGCTCTGCCCTCGTTGGCCAGATAGACGGCATAGTACTTGTCCGCGGTAATGACCGTCAGCTTGTGGACGATATCGCGGTCGGTCTCGACCTCGGTGTCCTTTTTCAGGAACAGGGTCAGGGCGCCGGGCATGACGATGTAGTTTTCATACTTGCCCTCGACCGCCTTGATCTTGCCCGAAACCACGACCTGACAGCCGTGGATCATCCCGGCCGCACCGGAAACAAGCTGCATCGCGCCCACATCGGTCGCCTTGAGCCACCCTTCGCTTCTGCGCAGAGCCGCCAGCTGTTCCGGCGCGACGATCAGCACTTTGTCCTCCGAGTCCTTCTCGCCGAACAGCACCAGCGCGTCCGCGACCACGTCTGCCGATAGTTTATCAGCCGAAGTAGAGGTCATTGTGCTGCCGATGTCGCCGAGAGTCTCCAGCACATCGGAATCCACCTTGCCCGCGATGGACATGGTCAGCTGGTTTGCCGCCTCACCCAGCGGATCGCCGTAACCGGCCAGCACTGCCTCGTCGGTCAGCTCGATGCCGTTGCCGGCCTTTTTCACCTGGATGTTGACCGAAGAAGCCGTCAGCTGCACGACGGGAATCTCGCCGCCCTCGGGGATTTCGCCCGCATCGCCGATATAGGCGTATTTCGGCACCGTAACCGTGTCGCCGGCCCTGCCCATCAGGCTCTCATCGATGGTGCACAGGGGCGCAAACTTCATCTCCTTCTGGAGATGGTCAGTGACCCAGTCGCCCATGACCTCAGGATTTACAAGATTTGCCAGTTTGGTAATCGTTTCTGCCATTTTCATTTCCCTTTCTTTTCATCAGTTGGTTTACTTTATCCTGCACCGTCCTCTCAGACGGATACATCCTTTTCCGCGTCCCGGTTCATCTTCCGAACGCTCGGCGGTAATCCATCGGCCGCTGCTCATAAAGCCTTGCCCGTTCGAGGAAGCTTAACTCCCGCACCGGCTCATGGATTTCCTTGACCTCTGCGGGCCTGACGCCAACCAGTTCCTTTTTAAACAGCGCCGGGTACTGTTCCCGCGCCGCCTTTATCAGCGCCGCAGGCTCCCCGATCTCCCCATCCTGAAACCGGATCTGCTCTCCCAGACGCTCTGCCAAATACTCTCCGTCGACCGCTCCTGCCTGCACAAAAAACGCCGCAGCCGCAGCCCTTTTCATCTGTTTCAGCTCCTGCGCCTGCAGACGGAGCGCACCTACCTGCTGCTCATATTCAGTCAGCCGCTGCTCCATCTGCACCCGCGCCTCGCTCCTTGCCAGCTGCTCCGCTTCCCATTCAGCCGCACCGGCAAATCCTTCCGCCAGCGCCGCCAGTTCATGGCCAAGCGCTTCCCTTTCCTGCTCATCGCATCCTTCCAGCGCCGCCCTGACGCTTTCCAGCAGCGCCTGCTGCTCATTCCTTTCTTCCATCCGTCTCGCCTCCTTCCGCACACAGCCTTTCCAGCTCTTCCTCAACATTCACGACCCACGGATGGTTTTCCAGCACCGTCTTTTTCGACAGCAGCGCCGCCGAGCTGACACACTGGTCGATCGAATCGCCCTCGTTGACGATAATATCACGGTTCAGGATAATCTCCGCCGGCACATCAGCGAAATCCCCTTCGCCCATCAGCCCGTAAAACAGCCCGATAAACCGCACCATCTCCGCGAATCCGGCCGCAAAAGCGCTCTCGATTCCCGCGCAGTCCAGGTCGAGGTCGGCGTACAGAAACTTCATCGTCACGCCCGACGCATTGCCCAGCGTCTCGGTCTGGGTATCGACCCCTCGCCCGGTTTCGTAGAGGTCTTTCCGGTCCTGCTTCAGATGGGCGAGCACCGCGTCGGTGTGCACCGGCTGCGCCTTGATGTCCAGTCCGCCGCCGTCGGAGACCTTGACAGCCTTGTACCGCGCCAGATTCTCTCTGAATTCCCCGAGGTCGGTGCCGTCATAGTTTTGCAGCACCATCAAAGCACCGCTTGTCTCTCCAAGGTTGTCGCTGTCCTGCGACTTGAGCAGGTCGTAGTCGTCCACCAAAGGCTTGATGAACTGAATCAGCGGCAGTTCCTCCTCGTTATACCGGAATGGGATAAACGGAAGCCTGTCCAGCAGCAGCCCTTTCCCGTCCAGCAGCAGATGGGGCTGCCTTTCCCCGTCTTCCTCGAGCTTTCCGTCCTTGTACCAGTAGTCCTGCACGCCTTCTTCATCCCAGCATCTTACCCGCAGCAGCACCTCTTTTTTCTTTCCGCTGTAGACCTCCATCGGAAAGACGTGCAGCATTTTCTGGAGTTTCCCATGCTCCCCGTTTTCCCAAATCGGAATCAGCTCTTCCGACGGGATTTTCTTGAAATGAACCGTGCCGCCCTCCGGCCAGACCTGCATCCAGGCGATCCCCTTGTTGACCGCCTCCTTGCACAGCGCCCGTATCTCCGACCGCAGCGTCGGGTCAAAGAGCCTGTTTAACTTCTGCGCAAAAGCCCTGTCTTCGCACTTGACGGTAAACGGCCGCCCAAAGAGATACTGCGCCTTCTGGTCAACCAGCTTGCGGACAAACCCATGGGCGATCCGCGCCGCCGGAAGATTTCTGTCCTCCTTCAGCTGCCCGTCCGCGCCCACGATCCAGTGGCAGCGCTGCAAAATATCCCCGCGGTTTTCGTAGTACCGCTGCCCGACGAGCATCAGCCTGCGCTTTTCACCCGCCATCCATTCTTTGATATATTCCGCGAGGATTTCCCTCTCACCGGGAGCCGCGTCCTCGCGGATCCTGCGCAGAATCTTTTCTGTCTCGGTCATATTTCCTCCTTCACACCACTAGCGCAGCGTCTTCACTGCCTTTAGGCACACTTCACTAGCGCAGCGACTTCACGCAGCTTCAGCTGCTCTTCACTAACACACGCGTCCATTGCGCACCAACTTCTTGTTACGCCCACACCCTCCCATCCCGCACCGCGCTTCAAAAATGCGAAGTTCTTTCCGTCATGCGTTCTCCATTATCCCCAAAACCGTTTATTCCATTTCCTTCCAAACCTCGATCATCGCCTGCACGAGCAATTTTTCTCTCGGCGGAAGAGACGCGTACTCGCCGGGCGGCATTCCGCACCGGACGAAGCACCAGAATGCGTAATTCAGTTCTCCGTCTCCCCGCCGGATGCGTTTTTTAACTCATCCTTGACCTTTCCGGCCTCATCCGCCCGGATGAAGCCGCATACCTCCTGGGCCGCTGCCAACAGCCGCGCAAACTCGCCGGCCGTCAGCATTTTCCCCAGCAGCATATCCTCGCCCATGACGCCCCAGCTCGCCTGCAGCTCTCCGTCCTTCAGATCGGGATACACCACACAAGCCGCCGCGAACCGCCGCAGATACCGGTCCCTGTCCAGCACCGGCGCATCCAGCGCACCGCCCTTTTTCTGACAGCTTCTCCGGATCGCCGCGTTTTCCTCCTCGCTGATTCCTCTCAGCTTAAAGGCCGCGGGTTTCCCGTCATCGCCCAGAAACCGCTCGGAGATCACGACCTCTTTTTCCCTGACCGGCAGCACTTCCGGCCGCAGAAATCCATGTAAATCCATCTGCTTCTCCTTTACTTTCAATCACAAAACCTTTGATTTATTCGGCCTTCTCTTTATCAGAGACATGTTCGTGCGTTTTTTCCCCGCTCTTCGGAGCCGTCTGTTTAAACACAGACGGCGAAGAAAAACCACGAAATCAAGATTCACTAAAGCTCTGCAGCATCTCCGCGTCGTCGAAGGTAAACGACAGCTCCTCATCGAGGAAATCCTCCGCGACGTCCAGCTTCGCCAGCACGACCTTGTCCAGATTGCAGTTTTTCAGCACCATCGACTGGGCGCCGAAACCGCTTGCCGGGTCATCGTTGATAACCGCGATGTCAAAGTAGGTATCCACGCCGTTTTTCATATACTGCAGCATCAGTTCCCTGAACAGACTGGTCACATAATAGACCTTCATCTTGCCGCTGCCGGAGAAACCGGAAGACTTGAACTGATCGCCTCTGCGCCCGAGGGTGCGGACCGCGGTTTTCTTTTTTGTGACGGTCGCCGTCACCTCTTTGAGGTAAAGCAACTCCCTGTTCTGCCCGTCGATTTTTACATACGCTCTGCCCTCCTGGCCGCTGACCAGGTTTTCCGCCGTCAAATAGCTCATTTTGCCCATCCTTTCTTCGGAAGCCGCCTGTCCATCATAATGGATAACACCCCGGCCTCCATAAGTTTAAATGTTTGTTTTTATTTCTGCGCACCTTTCCCACCCATTCATCACCTCCACGAACCTCCCTATATGCGCTTTCTTCCTCTCAATAAATCATTACTCTCGCAGCCACACAATCCTCTCGACCTGCACCACATATCCGACATGCGTACAATTTCCCGTCTTCACTCATTAGCGTAGTGTCTTCATGCGGCCCTAGCCGCGCTTCATTCTTCATGTGCCTTTAGGCACGCTTCATTTCCACTTCCCGTCCCGCACCCGTTTCCGGATATGCGCGACAGCTTTCCGTTCCTCTCCGGTAGGGCGGGCTGCCCTCAGCCCGCCGCCTTCCGTCCCGCACCACATTCCCGGCATACTCATCCGTTCCCGTCTCCAACCGCTGAAATATTCTGTTATTTTCAGTTTCTGCCTTTCCGGAAACGTAACCTTTCGGTGTTTTCCCCGCCTTCGGCGAGGAAAATACCGTTCATTGGTATCTAGCGAAGCGTCTTCACTTGGCTTTAGCCAAACTTCACCAGCGCAGCGTCTTCACATGCCGCCAGGCATACTTCACTTGTTCTTCCCTCTCAGGGAAGAACAATCTCCTGTCCCGGGTAGATGAGGTTTGGATTGCCGATTCCCGAAGCCGCCGCGATTTCGCCGTACCGGCTGCCGTCGCCGAGGAATTCTTTTGCGATTGCCCAGAGGGTATCGCCTTTTTTGACGGTATATTTGCCCGGGGACTGGCTTTCTTCCGTCCGCACGCTGCCGCCAGCGCTGGCGACGACGGTGACCTCCGCGCTCCTGTACTCCTGCAGCGTCAGGTCGTAGTACACGCACCCATCCTCACCGGCTTCTTCCCACAGCCGCAGCTTCTCGACCGTCACGTCCATCTGCACCGGCGCCTTAACGCCGCTGATGGAAAACGGGTACGCTTTCCCCGTTTTGATCATTTCCCGCAGCCGGTCCGCTGCCTCACCCGGCAGGGTCACCGCTCCCGAAAAAGGGTAATCACCCACCGGCGGGAAGAACCCGCTGAAGGAGACCACTCTCTGACCCGGCGGACAGAGCTGGGTGATATCCCCGACGTCCATCAGCGCGACCCGCTGATGGGCCGCGTCCTGTTCCCAGACAAACCTTTCCGGCGGCAAAAACGATACGCCGCCCAGCGTAATATCTGCCATATTTATACTCTTTCCTTTCTGAATTTGCCTGTTTCCTCAATATCTGCCTTCCGCAGCGCCACCGACCTCCAGCATCAGCCTCCGTTCCAGCTCATCGAGCAGCAGGTCGATCATTTCATCGCCCTCCGCTGCCCTTCCTTCCGGGAACGCAGCCGACAGCCCACCGCTTTCGGCCTCCTCTTCCTCTGCCTTTCCGCGCACAGCCACGGCTTCTCTCCAGAGCGTCTGCCCTTTTTCCGCGCTCTGCCCGCCATCGGTATCCGATTCCGCTTGTTCCATCAAAACAACCGGCGACAGCATCGCCTCAAAGCTGTCCGCACCCGGAAAAAGCACTCCTGCTATCTCATCCCATTCATTCTGTTCAGTCCGGCTCGCCGTAACTTCTTCGCCCTCTGCCTTTGTCTCCGCCGTTTCCCAACGCTCCGCATCAGCAGCCCGCGTTTCCGCATCCGGCCTGTCGAACTCCCACGCCAAACCATTCCCAGCCATCGCCGCCTCATAGAAAGCCTCGCTTTCCATCCCTATCATGCGGTTTATCTTTATTTCCTGCTCCTCCAGCGCCGTCTGGAACGATAAAACCTCATCCTGCACCGGCGCATTTTGCTGATTCAGCACTCGCTGCCCGGGAGCATTGCCCGCAGCATACGCCTGCACACTGTCCTCACCGCTATCCAAACCGCCGCTTCTCCGCATTGAAAACAATCCCAGCCCGAACACCGTTTCCAGCTCAGCGAAATATTCTTCCAGCCACCTGTCCATCTTGCTCCCTCCTCATACGCCTGTCATACCGTCCAGCTTGCCTGTATAACCCCATCTTCCGTATGAACGGTAAAATCGATATCCACGGCATTCCCATCGCTGCTTTTCCGGACGGAAAAATCGGTCACATCCCGGATACGGTCGTCCGCCATCAAAGCATCCCGAATCATTCCGGGCGCCTTCTGCTGCACCGTCTCAAGACTTCCGCCGATCAGTTCTTCCAGCTCGCTTCCATACTGCCAGGAGTAGATGAGATACCGATACCGCGGCACCTCCAGCATCAGCCGGATCGCCTGACACAGCGCCTCCTCGCCTTTAACGACATTCACAGCCCTGCCGTCCTGCATCAGCCAGGTCACATCGCCCTGAACCTTTTCCTTGCCGCCCTCCACCACCGGCAGCAAACTGAGTACGCTCATTTTATCCCGCCTTTCCGCTTCATTACGAACTCCATGAAGTTTGTTTCAGTGGTTTTCTCCCACCTGCGGCGGGAGAAGACCGACAATTTTTGATTACTTTTCCACAACCTGCCGCACATTGTCCGTTTCTCCGACCCTTCCGAGAATCAGATAATCGCCGCCCAGCGACAGCAAAATGACCCTGTCGCCGCTTTTCAGCCCCGGTTCAACGATATAGGTTTTGTCCATCGTATGTTCCTCTGCCTCATGAATCAGCCGGAACTCCTGCCGCTCCAGATAGTGCGGCAGAATCAGCACATCCCCTTCCAGGATAAACCGTTCATCGACCTGCACCTTCAGCGGCTCGACGCTCATCATCGTCCCAAACAGAATCTGTGCTTCCACATCCGCAGCGATGCTTTTCTGTGCGACCTGCCGCATCAAATCCGAAATCATCCGCATCCTCCTTTCAGTACTTCTGCCGGATGCCTGTTTCTGCTTTCAAAGAAGTATATCCGTGTGTTTTTTTCCTCGCCTTCGGCGAGGAAAAAAACACACATCAAAGCTTTCTTTATACCGCCTCGCACTCCAGCTTCATGACATAACCGCCGCTGCGAAACCGATGTTCCGCCGTCAGAATCCGGTATTGCCCGTCGATCTCCGCTTCCGGCAGAGACACTCTGATGAGAAACCCGGCTCTGCACCGGATATCTCCCGCGGCTTTCAATACAAGTCCGCTCACCGCCCGGTTTTTCTCGTTCAGCAGCGCCGACAGCCGCTCCTGAATCTCGCCCTCCGGCGTATTTTGCAGCACATTTCCCGTGTATTGCAAAACGCCCCATTTGGCGATCGACTCCGCGTCCTCCTTGACAAAAATCTGCCGCGAGCCGGTTTTGCGGTTTTTGCGCACCAGCTGGATGCGGTTATAGGTATCCGCGCCGATATCCACACTCCCTGTATAGGCCGACAGCAGGTTTTCTCCTGTGAGAACCAGCCCCGTATCGAGGCTTTCTTCCCGCATCAGCCGCATTTCTCCCGCGTCGTCGAACAGCGTCAGTTTCGTTCCGCCCAGCTGGACGCTTTGGTCGATTGCCTGGGAAATGATATCGAGCAGCGTTTTCCGGTCAGCGATCAGACTGTCGATCACCTTCCCGTTGTCCTCGCATCCGGCCAGCGCGAGCCCTCTTTCGCCGCAGATATCCTGCACGACCGCCGCCGCCGTCACTTTCGTATAGACCTTGGTATCCCTGCACAGCAGATACCGCATCCCGTCGCAGGCGGTAATGATTCTGCCCTGATGGCTTCGCTCGACCGTAAAGATGTACCCGGCGAAAATACCCTCGCCTTCGACCGCCAGCCGAATCTGCATCCCGCACCGCAGCGCCACGCTCAGATCAGGCGTAAAGACCTCCATGGTCCCGGCGCTTGCCATCCGTTTCCATTTCAGCGTCACGCTCCCGCAGGGCAGCACCGCCGTCATCCCATCTCCGACCACCTTCAGCTCAATCTCCAACCCGCACCCTCCTTTTTATTTTCATGATGTTCATTTGCCCAACTTCTGTCCCAACTTTTCCCAACATCCCCGCAGCCATATGCAGGGGACGGGTTTAAATGTCCACAGGACATCGCGTCCCGCAACCCCCCAATTTTCGCTCATGTCCGGTTATACGCATATTTATCCAACGCGGTCAACCAAACCTTCGCCG
>CAMAJC010000015.1 GCA_945835425.1 uncultured Clostridia bacterium | reverse complement strand
GGGAGAGGTGGCCGTAGGCCGGAGAGGGCGGGAAGAGCTTCTACTTTATCGACAGTCTGAGAGGACACAGTTTCCCTGCATCCTCTTGATTTTTATCAGACTCAGTACGCTCTTCCCAGCGCAAAGGCCTTTTCGTTCATTTCCTTAAACTTCGGCGGCACGACTGCGTCCAGCGCCGCCATCCAGCTATCCTCCGGGATTTCGGGGAAATAGCGGGAAAGCCTGCCCATCAAAACGATGTTGACAGCCTTGACCGAACCTGCCTCCATAGCAAGCTGCAGGGCCGGGATCGCGTCGACCTTGGCGCCGGTCGCCTCCATCTTTTCGATCAGGTTTTCCGGGTAGGACATGGCGCCGGTGACGACCGGCATCGGGTCGATTTCCTGGTCGCTGAGTACGATCTGGCCGTCTTCCTTTAAATAGGAAAGCCATCTGGCGGCTTCCAGCTTCTCAAAGGAGAGGATGAAGTCCGCCTGTCCTTTGTCGATCAGCGGGGAAGCGACCTTGTCGCCGAACCGGACATAGGTGACGACGCTGCCGCCGCGCTGGCTCATGCCGTGGACTTCCGAGACCTTGACGTCGTACCCTTCGTTTAACAACAGCCGTCCCAGCATCTTGCTGGCCAGCAGCGTTCCCTGGCCGCCGACGCCGACGATCATAATATTTTTAGTCATAGGTGTATCTGTCCTTTCTGAGTTATCTGCAGAGTGCGTCAAAGTGGCAGAGCTGCTGGCAGACGCCGCATCCGACGCAGAGGGTCGGGTCAACGGCTGCTTTCCCGTCCTTCATGCTGATCGACGGGCAGCCCATCTTCATGCAAGCCTTGCAGCCGCGGCATTTGTCCTTGTCCACATGGAGAGCGGGAGCGGTCTTGACGGATTTGAGGAGGACGCAGGGACGTCGGCTGATAATGACCGAGGGTTCATCCACGCTCAGTTCCTCTTTCAGCACCGCGTCGCACTGGGCGAGGTCATAGGGGTCGACGACCCGCACGCGTTCAATGCCCATCGAACGGCAGAGGGCTTCGAGGTCGATCTTGCCTGCCGGGTCGCCCTTGATGTTGTAGCCGGTGGTGGGGTTCTGCTGATGGCCGGTCATGCCGGTGATCGAGTTGTCGAGGATGATGACGGTGGAGGCCGACTGGTTGTAGGCGATGTTGCACAGGCTGGTCATGCCCGAATGGACGAAGGTCGAGTCGCCGATGACCGAAACGGTCTTGTTCTGGGACTCTTGTCCGAGGGCGACGTTGAAGCCGTGCTCAGCCGAAACGGACGCGCCCATGCAGATATTGATGTCCATGGCCGACAGGGGAGCGGCGCTGCCGAGGGTGTAGCAGCCGATATCGCCGATGACGGTACATTTCTGTTTCATCAGGGTGTAGAAGATGCCTCTGTGCGGGCAGCCGGAGCACATGACCGGCGGACGGACGGGAATGACCTCGTCCAGCTTGCGGGAAGGCGCCACCGGCAGGCCGAATTTCTCCGCCAGCATATTCTGGGAGAACTCATCGCAGATCGGGAGCTTTTCCTTGCCGACGACGGTGAGCCCCATCTGTCTGCAGTGCTCCTCGATAAACGGGTCCAGCTCCTCGACGACATAGAGTGTTCCCACCTTGTCCGCGAAATCCCGGATCAGCTTCTCCGGCAGCGGCCAGACCATGCCCAGCTTCAGCACGCTGACGCTGTCCCCGAAAACCTCTTTAACATACTGATAGGAGGTAGAGGAGGTGATGATGCCGATCTCGGTTCCGCCCATTTCGACCCGGTTGACAGGCGCAGTCTCAGCCCAATCGATGAGCTTTCTGGTGCGTTCTTCGACGATCGGATGGCGGACCTTGGCGTTTGCCGGGGTCATGACGTTGTGGGTGTCCTTGACGTAGGGGATGGTTTCGCGCTCGACACGCTCACCGGTCTCGACGACCGACTGGGAGTGGGCGATGCGGGTGCACATCTTCATGAAAACCGGCGTGTTGTATTCTTCCGACAGGTCAAAGGCCAGCTTGGTGAACCGGAGGGCTTCTTCGCTGTCAGCCGGTTCCAGCATCGGGATCTTCGCAGCCTTGGCGTAATGGCGGGAATCCTGCTCGTTCTGGGAGGAGTGCATACCGGGGTCGTCGGCGACGCAGATGACCATGCCGCCATGCACGCCAATATAGGAGATAGTGAAAACGGGGTCGGCAGCGACATTTAAGCCGACGTGCTTCATCGCGCAGGCGCTGCGCACACCGGCGAGACTCGCGCCGAAAGCCGTCTCGACCGCGACCTTCTCATTGGGCGCCCATTCGCAGTAGATTTCGGGGAATTTGACCGCTTCTTCGGTGATCTCGGTCGAGGGTGTGCCGGGGTAGCTGGATACGACCCTGCATCCGGCCTCATACATGCCGCGGGCGATGGCGGCGTTGCCAAGCATTAACTCTTTCATCGGAATTTCCTTTCAAACTTTTATGTAAGGGGTATTTATATGTAAAGGCAGCCGAAACGAAAAGCTCCGGCTGCCCTTTATTGTATCATATCCTGTCGATTTTGGCAAGGCTTTAACGCGGTGCAGTGTTAATCCCCAGCCGTTACGCCGGATTCTTTGCCGACAAGCCGGTCAGCCGCGAACATCTGCCGCAGCTTCGGCTTTTCGATCTTGCCGGTGGCGTTGCGGGGAACGTCCATGAAGATGATCTTGCGCGGCCGTTTGTAGCGGGGCATTCCGAGGCAGAATTTGTTGATGTCCTCCTCGGTGCAGGCAACGCCCTTCTTGACCTGGACAATGGCCGCAGCGATTTCGCCCAGACGCGGGTCAGGCAGGCCGATAACGGCGACGTCGCTGACAAAGGGGCAGCCGCGGATAAAGTCCTCGATCTGGACAGGGTAGAGGTTCTCGCCGCCGGTGATGATAACGTCCTTTTTGCGGTCGACCAGATAGTAGAACCCGTCCTCGTCCTGCATCGCCATGTCGCCGGTGTAGAGCCAGCCGTCCTTCAGGACCTCTTCGGTGGCTTTGGGGTCTTTGTAATAGCAGGTCATAACGCCGGGGCCTTTGACGCAGAGCTCGCCGACATCGCCCTGTTTGACCTCATGGCCGTCTTCCATAATCTTGACCTGCCAGCCGTAGCCGGGGATGCCGATTGCGCCGACCTTGTGGATGTTTTCGACGCCCAGATGGACGCAGCCGGGGCCGATCGATTCCGACAGGCCGTAGTTGGTGTCGTACTGATGGTTCGGGAAGTATTCTTTCCAGCGCTTGATAAGGGACGGCGGAACCGGCTGTGCGCCGATGTGCATCAGCCGCCACTGGGACAGCTCGTAGTCCTCCAGATGGATTTCCCCGCGCTCGATTGCGTCCAGAATATCCTGCGCCCAGGGAACCAGCAGCCAGACGATCGTACATTTCTCCTGCGAAACGGCGTCCAGAATGAATTTCGGCTTGGTACCCTTGAGCAGCACCGCTTTGCCGCCCTCGAGGAAGGAGCCGAACCAGTGCATCTTCGCGCCCGTATGGTAAAGCGGCGGGATGCAGAGGAAAACATCGTCATGACTGGTCGAATGGTGGTTCTGCTCGACCTTGCAGGAGTGCATCAGGCTCTCATGGTTATGTAAAATCGCCTTCGGGAAACCGGTCGTGCCGGAGGAGAAGTAGATGGCCGCGTCGTCCTGGTCGGTCAGCTTGATCATCGGGGACTGGCTGGAGCAGTTGGCGGTCAGGATGTTGTAGCTTTCCGCGAAGGTGGGGCAGTGGTCGCCGACGAAAAAGAGCAGCTTTCCGTCCAGAATCCGGTCGGCAATCTCCTCGATACGGCCGATAAATTCCGGGCCGAATACCAAAACATTTGCATCCGACAGATTGAGGCAGTATTCAATCTCGTCCGACGAGAAGCGGAAGTTCATCGGGACAGCCAGCGCGCCGGTTTTGAGGACGCCGAAATAGATCGGCAGCCACTCGATGCCGTTCATCAGCAGAATCGCGACCTTGCTCCCTTTGCCGATGCCGCGGGAGAGCAGGAGATTGGCGAACCGGTTGGCCTTTTCGTTGAACACGTTCCAGGTGATCTCCCGGCGGTAGCAGGAAGAGGCGGTGGGCTGGATCAGTTCGTAATCCCGCCAGGTACGGCGGTCTTCCGGGACTTCGGGGTTTAATTCTACCAGGCAGACCTCGTCCCCGTACAGCTTACAGTTTCTTTCAAGAATATCGGTAATGGGCATTTGCTTTTCCTCCTGAGCAAAAACTTTTGTGTTTTTATGTGTTTATACGTCTATGCGTTAAAGTATCAAACAGCATAAATTATTGTATCGCATTTTGGAGAAAAAAGCAAGGGCTTTTGGACAAAAAATGGGAATTTTTGCGGATTTTAGTTAAAACTCCCATCCCAAACGGGCATTTCTGTGATATACGCCTGCGAAACTGCCGGGACGTAGTAAGCGCCGAACGTTTTCAGCCCGTTATCCTGTTCCAGTTCGGGCACCTCCACATAAAACCGGTAGTAAGGCATGAAATATTCTTCTCCATTGCCTGTCCGGTAGACCAGCTCGGTTTTGGCCAGATATTCCTCGCCGGGCATTTCATAGGGGACCGTCGTGATATAGTTTCCCTCCAGCAAAAGTTCCTTCGCGTCCGCAGCGGTAATCACCGGATAATCCCCGATCTTTTCAGACAAATCCGGCTGATAGACACGCGCCAGAAACAGCTTCCCGTCGTCATCGCAGTAAAAGGCCGTCCGGTTAAAATTGTAGTTGATGATCTGCCGGACTTTGTCTCCGCTGCCGTCGAAAAACTCGATATGATAAAACTGATTCCCATTGATGTCGTAATCGCCGCCGTAAATATTGCGCTGCGGCTTTTCCGCGCCGATGAGAGCCGCGTAGGTTGTTTCCAAATAATCCGCTGTCTCCTGAACCTCGCCATAAGACGCATAATGGGTAAAATTGTACCCATCCGGCAGGGAAACGGCAGGGTCAAAGGAGATAGCCGCCGTCAGATCCTGTCCGACCTCAATTTCAATCCCGTTCTGACAGGCTTTCAGCTTTGTGGGGACAAAATACCCTTCGGGAACTTCTTCGCCCACTGCGGCAAATTTTTCGGTTATTTTCGCCCGGCTCTCTTCATCCGGCATATCGTCCGTGATGGGAAGCGTATCGGTGTCCAGCCCGAGCCTTCCTGCCACATCCAGCAGGAGAGCGTGCATATCTTCAAAGTCACCGCCGGTCTGCTGGCCATATTCATTATAGGACACCTGATTCCGATAGACCGGCAGCATCGTAATCTTATCGGTTTCCTGCCACGGGTTGCCGCTGACCAGCTCCGACGCGTCATAAGCCATATACCCCTCAAACCCCATCGTCGCGGCGTCCGTTGATATTTCCAGCATCGGCAGGTCAGGGTTAGCTTCTGTTTCAGCTGGCATCCACAGCAGTTTTGCGCTCCCCACAGCGGCCAGACAGACACAGGCTGCCGCCGGAATCCACAGCCAGCGCCTGCTTTTTTGCTGCTTTTCGCTTTCCAGCAGCAGCTCATCCCCGATCTCTCCGATGGCTTCAAACAGCTTTTCCTCCCGTTTCATATAGCGATTCCCTCCCTTTCCAGAAACATTCTCAGCTTTTTCCGTGTGCGGGACAGGCTGACCAGCACCGCACTCGGTTTCATATTAAAGCGTTTTCCGATCTGTTCGCTGCTTTCCGCGTACCAGTACCGCCGGATAAAAACATTCCGTTCCCGCTGCGGGAGTCTTTGCAGGAAACCCGTCAAAAGCCTGCCCAGTTCCTTGCTTTCCAGCTCCTCCTCCGGGAGCCGCTGTGCAGGCAGCACTTCCTTCAGTTCCTCCAAAACCAGCTGTATTTCGCCGCCGCCGCGTTTTTTGGCGTTATTTTCCCGATAGCGGCTGAAAGCGAGATTGCGGGTGATGCGCCCTAAAAAGGTGCGGAGGATGGAGGGACGGTGCGGCGGAATCGCGTTCCATGCACCGAGCCAGGTGTCATTGAGCACTTCCTCGGCGTCCTGCCGGTTTTGGAGCAGCTGCCCGGCGATGGCGCCGCAGTAACCGCCGTATTTCTCCGCCGAAGCGGTGATCGCCGATTCATTCCGCTGCCAGTAAAGCGCCAGAATCATTTCGTCGTCCATACATTTCTCTCCCTTCACCTGTATACTCGCAAACTGTTTTTATTTCTAACATATTGTACCACAAATTTTTCTTTTGCGCATGCAACAATAATTGGACGGCCATTTTGGCAGTTGCAGAGAACTGTCCCCTGTGCTAAAATAGGGAAAAGAATACGTTTCCACAGATAGGAATGGAGAAAAGTTATGTATACTGCAAAACAGATGATCGTCATGCGCCGCGATTTAAAGATGCGCAAAGGAAAAATTGCCGCCCAGGCCGGGCACGCCTGCGTCGAAGCGGTGCTGCTGGCCCTGAAGCGAGAGGGAAGGCTTTCCGATCTGCGGGAGGACGGCCGCTATGTCACCGTCGATCCTGCGGGGAAGGAGCCGACGCCGCTGTCCGAATGGTTTCAGTACGGCGTTGCGAAGATCTGCGTCTATGTGGATTCTGAGGAGGAGCTGCTGGACATCGACCGCCGCGCCAGAGAGATGGGCTTTATTTCTGCCCTGATTCAGGACGCTGGCATGACCGAGTTCCATGGCCAGCCGACCTACACCTGTCTGGCTCTGGAGCCGCTTACTTCCGAGCAGGTCGAGCCGCTGACCGGCAGCCTGCCGCTGTATTAAGGAGCGCTTATGGAGATTCTCTATGAAGATAAAAACCTGCTGCTGGCGGTAAAACCGGCAGGTGTCCTGTCGGAGGACACGCCGGGACAAGAGACAATGCCGGCACTTCTGCGGGAGTACCTCGGCGGTGGATATGTAGGCTGCGTCCATCGGCTGGACCGGATCGTCGGCGGTGTCATGCTCTACAGCAAGCGTCCGGAAATGACCGGAAAGCTGTCGGCTCTGGTCGCCGACCATCATTTTACAAAAGAATACCTCGCAGTTGTCCAGGGCGTCCCGGCTGAACCGTCCGGAACCTTTCGCGACCTGCTGTTTAAAGACTCTTCCCGCAACAAATCCTTTGTGGTACAGCGGATGCGCAAGGGCGTAAAAGAAGCGGTGCTGCATTATCAGCTGTTGGAAACGATCGATCGGGACGGACAGCCCTGGTCGCTGGTCAAAATCGCCCTCGAAACCGGCCGCAGCCACCAGATCCGCGTCCAGTTCTCCTCCCGGAAGATGCCGCTCATGGGCGACGGTAAATACGGGAGCCGCGTAAATCTGGACGGCATCGCCCTCTGGTCGTATCATATCGCCTTCACAGCGCCGGACGGGAAGAAGGTCGACGGCTGCTGCCTGCCGAAAGGGTACCCATGGGAGCTGTTTTCTGTTTCCATATAGTAGGAGGTCAACATGGACTGCGTATTTTGTAAGATTGTCTGCGGGGAACTGCCCTGCCGCAAAATCTATGAGGACGAGGATACCCTCGCTTTTTTGGATGCGGCGGCGGACGTCGACGGGCATACGCTCGTGATCCCCAAAAAGCATCTGAAAAACATTCTGGACTGCGACCGGGAGACGCTGGAACATCTGATGAATACCGTCCAGAAAGTCTCAAAATTTTATGTGGAAAGCTGCGGCTACTCCGGCGTCAACCTGTTAAATGCCAGCGGGGAAACCGCAGGACAGTCGGTGCCGCATTTTCATATCCATCTGATTCCGCGGAAAGCGGACGACGGGATCGATGCCTGGCCGCATTTCACCGGCAGCAGACGCCCTGCGGAGGAGATGCACGCCCTGCTGCGCCTGCCGAAAGGATTTCTTTTTGCAACAGAGCGCCTGCTGGTCCGCCGTTTTACGCCGGAGGACGCTGCAGACCTCTATCCGATCCTCTCTGACCCGGAAGTCATGCGGTATATTGAACCGCCCTTTACCTTTCCGCAGACGGAAGGATTTATCCGGACGGCCGGGCTGTGCAGGCCGCCGCTGATTTATGCGGTCGAATTAAGGGAGAGTGAACAGCTGATCGGCCAGTTCATCTTTCATACGGTCGACTGCCCGGAGGAATATGAAATCGGCTGGATCCTTAGCCGGGAGCACTGGCATCATGGCTATGCGGACGAGCTGACCGCCGCCCTGATCCGCTATGCAAGGGAACAGGGTATTCATTCCCTGCTGCTGGAATGTGATCCGCATCAGACCGCCAGCAGCCACCTTGCAGAAAAGTACGGTTTTCGCTATGACGGCATGGAAGACGGGTGCGCCGTCTACCGCCTACAGCTGCATAAATAAAAGAATCCCCTCATTGCCCTGCGTGAACAATGAGGGGATTGGCGTTAAACGGGAAGTTTCGGTAAATCAGTCGCCCAGAGCCTGTTTCTGCGGAACCTCGCGCTTTTCTTCGTAGCAGGCGAAGGTTTCGTCGAGCAGTTTCTGGTCAGGTTTCTTGGTAAACAAGCTGACAACAGGGACGATAACCAGTCCGGCGATCATCGCGAATGCGCCGCAGTTGATGGGGGACTGGAGGATAACCGGGAACGCCGAGCGAACCAGCATGTTGGCGATCATCAGGCCGGAACCGAAGATGAAGGAAACCCAGCAGGCTGCCTTGGTGGTGCGTTTCCAGTAGAGGCTGTAGAGGAACGGCGCGAGGAATGCACCGGCCAGCGCGCCCCAGGAGATACCCATCAGCTGTGCGATGAATGTGACCGAGCTCTTGTACTGGATCAGGGCGAGGACAGCAGAGATTGCGATAAAGACGACAATCAGGATGCGGATGGTGATGAGCTGCTTTTTCTCGCTCATGTTTTTGACGATGTTGTCTTTGATGAAGTCGATGGTCAGGGTCGAGCTGGACGCCATAACCAGCGAAGACAGGGTGGACATCGAAGCGGACAAAACGAGGATGACCGTCAGGGCGATCAGCGCGGGCGTAAGGTTAGAGAGCATAGTCGGAATGACCGAGTCATAGCCGTTTGCGGCGATATCGATCTGGTCGGAGAACAGTCTGCCGAAGCCGCCGAGGAAGTAGCAGCCGCCGGCAACGATCAGCGCGAAGATGGTGGAAATGATGGTGCCTTTTTTGATGGCGGATTCGTCTTTGATCGCGTAGAACTTCTGGACCATCTGCGGCAGACCCCAGGTGCCCAGCGAAGTCAGGATAACGACGAACAGCAGCCCCAGAGGATCTGGCCCGAAGAAGGAGTTGAATACGCCGGGAGTAGAGGATACAGTCTCGTCGGTGACACGGGCCAGACCGTCGAGGGCTGCCATAAAGCCGCCGTTGCTGTTCAGAATCGCAGCGATAATCGCAACGATACCGATAATCATGATGATGCCCTGAATGAAGTCGTTGATCGCGGTGGCCATATATCCGCCTGCGATAACATAAACCGCGGTCAGGACAGCCATCAGGATAATGCAGTAGGAATAGTCGATGTTAAAGGCCATGCCGAACAGTCTGGACAGGCCGTTGTAAAGGGAAGCGGTGTAGGGGATCAGGAAGACGAATACGATCAGCGAAGCGCCGATTTTTAAGGGACGGCTGTCAAAACGCGCACCGAAGAATTCCGGCATGGTGGCGGAATTTAAATGCTGGGTCATAATGCGGGTGCGCCGGCCGAGGATAACCCAGGGCAAAAGCGAACCGATGATCGCGTTGCCGATGCCGATCCAGGTGGAAGCCAGGCCGAATTTCCATCCGAACTGTCCAGCGTATCCGACGAATACAACTGCGGAAAAATACGAAGTACCATAGGCAAATGCAGTCAGCCACGGTCCGACCGAACGTCCGCCGAGGACAAAGCCGTTGACATCGGTGGCGTGTCTGCGGCAGTAAAGCCCAATGCCGACCATGATGCCGAAGTAAATAATGAGTGCGACCAGCTTCATAGTAAAATAACCTCTCTTTACTTTATTGCTTTTATGCTTTTCAATATGAAAGCATAAACACTTTAACACATAGAATGATAAAAGTCAATAGATTTTTAAAGATTTGTATAAATTTGACGGTAAATCAGTTGCAATCTTGTAGATAATATTATATAATAACCTTGTTATTTCCTGTGTGATTACGGAGAAAATATATCTACAGACAGATTATTATCTGATTTTTACAGAATCCGGGTAGAATTTACCTGATCCTCACGAAAAGAAGGAATGAAGATGCTGCGGCCAGCGAAACCTGAAGACATTTCCCGTATCGCAGAAATTCTGATTTTTGCCAAACGGATGGCATACCGCCCGATCTTTCAAAACGACTGGGTCTCATTTAACGAAATGCAGGTGCTGCCGCTGGCGGCCGAACTGGAAAAGCCCGGTGTTTTGCGGCGCTGGCTGGTTTACGACGACGGCATCATCCGTGGGGTGATGGAGCGGGGAGAGCCGGAGGAGCCAGGCCTTTCGGACAGCCTGCAGCTAATCTCCTTTTTCGTCGACCCGTTTTTCCAGCAGATGGGCTATGGGCGGCAGATGATGGAACAATTTATCCGCGAAGCGTCGGCAGCGGGGTATAAGCAGCTCCTCCTCTGGGTGCTGGAGAAAAACGACCGCGCCAGACGGTTTTATGAAAACGCGGGCTTTTTCCCGGACGGCGCGCGAAAGCTGGAAGAGGGTACGCCGGAATATATCCTGCGCTATCGGAAAAAACTGTAGAAAAAAGCCGGTAACAACCGCTTTGTGCGGCCATTACCGGCTCTTATTATTTTAGGTTTGCGTATACAGGCGCTTTTCCTTATGCCCGGTTTTGGGACTGGGAATCCATGACAAAGCGCATCAGGTTGACGACCGCTTCGATCATATCCTCACGGGTGCAGCGCCCATCTTCCAGCGCTTTCTGAATCTGCGCAATAACGGGAGGTCCGCCGGGCATAACGACATCGTTGCCCGCATGAACCGCATCGCCGCCGTCGACGACGATATCCATATCGCCCCAGTCGGTGACGACCACGCCTTTATAGCCCCATTCGTCCCGGAGGACCTTGGTGCAGAGGTCGTAACTGCCGCCTGCGAAGGTGCCGTTGATCCGGTTGAAGGAGGACATGACCGTGCGGACCTTGCTGCCGCGCACCATCATCTCAAAGGGCTTCAGATAAATTTCGCGGGCAGCGCGTTCCTCGACGATCGAGTTGACCGCGTCGATATTGCGGCTGAGCTTGCCGCGGCGGTAGGTTTCCTGCTCGTTGAGGGCGAAATGCTTGGGGCAGCAGGTGGCCTGGTTGTTTTCCTCGCAGCCCAGCACGATGTTCAGCCCGCAGATTCCGCTGACGACCGGGTCTTCCGAGAAATACTCAAAGTTGCGTCCGCCCAGGAGTGCCCGCTGGATGTTCGCTGCCGGAGCCAGCCAGGAGTCGACCAGGTTTTCATCCGATTCAGCGCCTGCCGCTTCGCCGAAGGCATAGGCCAACGCCGGGTTAAAGGTGGAGGCGACTGCCGTGCCGGTCGGCCAGGAGACCATGCCGATGCCCGCAGGGCCGTCCTTGTACCAGGCGGAATGGAAGCCGTATTTCGGAATCGCGGGATTGATGTAGCCGATGTTCCCGTAGGGGTGGTCGCTGATGGTCAGGTCTTTGCCGTCCGCATCTTTGAGGGTGGAAGGCGTGCCTTTGCCCGCGCCGAAGGGCAGGCCGGGGCCGTAGCCGACGCAGAGAGCAGTCAGCTCATCGTCCGACATCTGGTTGACAAAATCATAGAGGGAAACACGGTGCTCCTGTACGTCCTTTAAAGTGCAGCCTGTGACTTCATGCAGCTCCGGCATCGCGGCGTGATGAACGGTGCGGACTGTAACGTTTTCCGCACTCAGTTCCGAAACCGGTGCCGCCGCGATCTCATCCGCTTCGCCTTCATAGCCGATATGCTTTGCATTTTCGCCGTGGATAAAATGCAGTTTTTCTTTATTGTCCGGCAGGATCGAAAGGACGTTTTCGTATTTGGCAGAGATGATCGTCTCTTTCACTTCCAGCTTGCCCGCAACATGGGTCGAGCGGGAGCTGTTGCCCACACGGATGATGTACATGCCGGGTTCGAGGATATACTGCGCCGTCTCCTCATCATAGGAAGCAAGGCTCTCGACGGGGATTTTGACCGTGACAGTTTCCGTTTCGCCGGGCGCCAGGGCAGCGGTTTTTGCGTAGCCTTTCAGTTCCTGATAAGGCTGGTCCAGCTTGCCTGCGGGTGCGGAAACGTAGACCTGCACGACCTCTTTGCCGGTGAAGGAACCGGTGTTATGTACATTGGCGGTGACGCAGACGTCCTTTCCATCAACCGAAACCGCCGCGTTTTCGATGGCAAATTCCGTGTAGCTCAGGCCGAATCCGAAGGGGTAGAGCGGCTGCACGTCATAGCTGTCAAAGTAACGATATCCGACATAGATGCCCTCGGCATAGACCGATACAGGGCTCATGTCAAAGCCCACGCTGCCGTTTTTCTCCTTGTCCAGCCCGTAGTTTTCATAGGTCAGGATGGTCTCGGGTTTCTCTTTAAAGTAGCTGAAATGGGCGGAAGCGGGGTGGTCTTCGTACTTGCGGACGATGGTCGAGGTCAGCTTGCCGGAAGGGCTGAGCCGGCCGACCAGGATATCCGCCAGCGCCGTCGCGCCCTGTTCGCCGGGAGAGGGGACGTAAAGGATTGCGCGGATGCCAGGGTAGTTTTCCGTCCAGGTCATGTCGATGGCGCTGACCGTGTTTATGACCAGTACGACATTTTTAAAGGAAGAAGTGACCTGCTCCACCAGCTTTTTCTCTGAGGGCAGCAGATAATAGTCGTCCTCCAGATGCCGGTCGCATTCCTCGCCGCCGGAGCTTCTGCCGAGGACCAGGACTGCCGTATCGGTCTCCGCAGCCGCCGCAGCGACCATAGCGTCGTCCATTTCCGGCTCCGCTTCCGGAGGGGTATAGGTGCCGAACCATTCGTAAACGGCGCCGGACGCGACCAGATCGCCGAATTTTTCGCGCATTTCCGCCATGGCCTTTGCAGCCTTGTCGGGGTCATAAAAACCGCGGTAGAAGGTTTCCAGCGCATCAATGGTGGGCAGTCCGCGTTCCTGCAGCATCGGCAGCAGGCTGGTGGCGTTTTTGTTGGAGGAAGCGCCGGAACCGGAGCCGCCGATATAAAGCTCCAGCTGGCCCTTGCCGAAAACGGCGGTCTTTTTGTTTATGTCCAGCGGCAGCGCTCCGTCATTTTTGAGAAGGATCATGCTTTCGCCTGCGATCTCTCTTGCCAGCGCCACGCGGGATTCCGGGGTAGTATAACGATTCATAAAAAAGGTCCATTCCTTTCTGTTCCGGCTGCGCGGCTGTCCAAAAAACAGCGGCGTGAGCCGGTAAAAATAGGGAAATTCGATATTTTTATTATATCCTATCCGGCAGTTATTGTCAATTTATCCCTTAGTACTTTTCCGTGGACTTTTATGCTTATTCCGATGTAGGCCGCCTGCTCCGCAGGCAGCGTGTTTATAGGTCGTCGGCGTCCTGAACCGGCACTTCATGCGGGTCTTTCGGACGCCCGGTGTAGCTGCCGTCCGGGTCGGTATTGCTGATGACAGCATCAGGACTTTTCTTTCGCGTTTTCGCTTTTTTGGCCATGAAAACACCTCCTTTGGGCAGGAGTTTGCCCGTTTTTCGCCTGATTATCCGCTGAAATTGCCGATAAGGTCTTGCAAAAAACCTGCGCGCACGCTATAATAAATTCTGAATAAAGAGGGGCATCTGCCCGGCAGAGAAAGAGGGAAATATTTCATGACAAAACTCATCTCGACGATCGCGGACTTTTTCATCAGTTTTTCTGGTGGAATCCTGCCGCGCGTCATTACAACTTTGGTAGCCCTGATTATCTTCGGCGTGCTGTTTATGCTGCGGCGGAAGATCGTTTCGTTTGTGCTGACGCTGCTGAAAAAGGCGACAAGCCATCTGTCCCATGCGGGAGAGATCATCGACAGCTTTACAAAACCGCTGGTCATGCTGGTGGTCATTCTGGCCGCTTACATCAGCCTGCAGGTGCTGATCGGCGGTTTCGGCGTAACGAACCTGGCCTTTTTGACGGTGCTGCTCAAGGCCTTTACGATTGCCGCCCTCACCTGGGGACTGTGCAATGCCGCTGACCATATCGTCTCGGCCCTCAAAGGGGAGCGGACGGTGCTGGACCAGACGATCGTCTCCTTCCTGTCCAAGATCGTCAAGGTCATTATCATCGTTCTGGCCGCGGTCATGATCATGGACGCTTTTGATTACGACATTACCGGCGTAATTACCGGCCTCGGTATCACCGGTCTGACCATCGCCCTAGCTGCACAG
>CAMAJC010000014.1 GCA_945835425.1 uncultured Clostridia bacterium | reverse complement strand
ACCGGCACATCGAGATGCGGCTCCTCATAAGGCGAAACCTCCAGGGCGATTCCCCGGCGCGCCATATCGACGCCTTTGTCCCCGTGGAAATATTCGCGTCTGGGATCATGCAGACCCCGCTGGACAAACCTCTGGAGCGCCACTTCGCCGTCCACGGTACAGATGAGCATCACAATCCGCGCCTTGTCCATAAAGGACGCCAGCCTCTCCGACCAGAGCCGGTGCTGAAACGCTGCCTCCGCGATGACCGAGACGCCGCTGTCCACCAGCCCCATCAGGGTATCGAAAAAAATCTCTGTCGCCCGCAGATTCGTGTCCGGGCCAAGCTCGGTGTGCTTTTTGCCGAAGGTGCGGACATATCCTTCCTTTATCTGGTCCCGGCTGATAACCGGCATACAGATTTCCTGACCGAGCGCCTGCGCAAAGGTCGTTTTGCCTGCGCCCGGCCTTCCGGTCACGACCAGCAGATACGGTTTATCCATCTGTTTAGGCTCCTTCTTTCGCAGCGCCGTCGGCGGTTACGTCCTTCATCCAGTTGTTGTTGCGCATCCGCCAGGCGATCATCAGCATCTTGATCGGCTCATCCATCCTGGTGCAGAGATAGACGACCAGCACCGGCGCATGGAAAACAAAGGCCGACAGAATCGCCGCCGGGGTCGCGAACAGCCACAGCCCTGCCAGGTCGACAAACAGCGCAAACCGCGGGTCTCCGCCGCCGCGCAGCAGCCCGACAACGCCGATACCGGTCTGGGAGATGAAAAAGACCATCAGCGCCAGAATCCGCATCATCTGGACGGCAAGCTCTTTTGTTTCCTCGGGGATATTGTAAAAACTTACGACCGGCCTTGCGATCAGCAGCACCAGCCCTGCCGCAAAAATGCCCAGCACAACGGCCATAATCCGGAACCATTTGACCCGGAGCTGCGCCTGTTCCATCTTGCCTGCGCCGATATCGTTGCCGATGATGATGGCGGCTGCGTTGGCGACGCCGAAGATGAGGACGGTGGAGAATTGCTGGACGATCGAGGCGATCTGGCTGGCAGAGACAACGTCCGCACCCAGTCTGCCCAGTACCATCGACTGAATCGAAACGCCCACCGACCAGAACACCTCGTTAAAGGCGACCGGCAGGCCGTTTTTCAGGTAGTTTTTTAGGAGCGCGCTGTCAAAGTCCAGAATGTCCCTTACCTTAATCCGCAGTTTCTTGTCGATAAAGAGGATGTAGCTAAGGACGAGCACCGCGTCGCCTATGCGGGTGATGACCGTCGCGATGGCCGCGCCGCGGATGCCCATGGCCGGGAAACCGAGGTGGCCGAAAATCAGGATATAGTTCAGCGTGATATTGCAGACCAGCGAAAAGACCGAGTCGACGACCGCAATGCGGACGATGCCGACGCTGCGCACGGTGGTGAGCAGGGTGCCCGACAGGCCGTAGAAGATGTAGCACCAGCCGATAAT
The DNA here is from genome assembly GCA_945835425.1 of uncultured Clostridia bacterium. GTDB lineage: Bacteria > Bacillota > Clostridia > Oscillospirales > Ruminococcaceae > Faecivivens. Next base: position 13,164 of record CAMAJC010000014.1, on the reverse strand, counting down.
CCGCAGGTAGGAAACACCGGCCGCGATGATCTCCGGGTCGTTGGTATAAATCCGCATGACCGTTTCCGGAAAAATCATGACCGCGGCGCTGAGGAGGATACTGACGGTCAGGGCGACTTTTAAGCAGATCGAAATGACGATTTTGACCGAGCGGACGTCCCCTTTTCCCCAGAATTGGGCGTTGAGGACGCTGGAGCCGGAAGCCATGCCGAAGATCAGCAGGTTAAAGATAAAAAACGGCTGGTTGGCCAGAGAGGAGGCCGACAGCTCGATCTGGCCCAGTTTGCCCAGCATCAGGCTGTCCATCATCTGCGCCGCCAGAGAAATGAGGTTTTGGGCGACCATCGGAATCATCAGGGTCGCCAGCGTCCGCAAAAATGCGCGGTCCTTAAACATCGACTGTTTCATAGAAAATCTCCTTAATATAAACGGTAACACAAATTCCACCGACACAGAAAAAGGGGCAAAAGTGCCCCTTTCCGTTTCTATTCTGCAGTTTTTACGGCATCATCGTCTGGTCGGCGTTGAGCGCTTTGGTTTCGGCCTTTGCCTGCTCCGACTGGGAGACGAAGCCCTCCTGGATATTGGTCAGTTCGCTGCGCACCCGCTCCAGCTCGGCAATCGCCTCCGCCGAAACGACGCGGAAGTGCTCCTCGACACCGGTCAGCTGTTCGTTCAGCCCGGAAAACCGGGTCTCCGCTTCGCCGCACTGGCGGCTGTATTCGTCGCGGATCTGCTCGGCCTCGGACTTCGCCTTTTCGATGATCTTGCGGGCGTTTATTTTGGCTTCGATCAGCAGCTCGCCGATCTCGATGCCGGTCCGCTCGGCAAACCGGGCGGTGACGTCCGCCAGCTCCGATTCGACCTGCTGGTTTTTGGCCGTCAGGGTTTTGACGTTTTCTTCCAGCACATTCTTTTTCATCTGCAGCTCGGTATTCAGCGCCTTTTGGGCCGACAGCTCCCGCTGCAGCTCCTCGTTTTTCTTTCGCAGGGCCGACAGGGATTTATCCTGTTCCTCGATCGTCGTACGGTTTACCGAGAGGGTGGAGGTCAGCTCCTCGATGGTGTCCGACTGATCGCTGCACTGGTTCTGGAGGGCGCTTGTGCTCTGGCGCAGCAGGGCCAGCTCCTCTTTCAGGGCGGCCGTTTCCTCCCGGTGCTTTTTCTGCATCTTCTCAAAATAATTCATGACATCGGCCTTATCAAAACCGCCGATGACCGCTTTTTTGAATTTCTCGCCCGATTCCATTTTCTCGCCGTCCTTTACGTCCATTTCCGAAACTATTCTTTTTTATTATACAGGATATGTCCCCGTTTGTCCAGTAAAAAAGGCGGATTTGTCCGGATATGGCGCAATTTTGCAGCTGTTTGCAAAAATATCCCGCCGCTTTTACTGAAGTGACGGGACAATTTTATTTATTCATCATCCTCGGCTTCCATCAACCGCATACCGGCGGTGCTGGTGACCGGAAGGGAAAAGACGATGCTTTTGGCCTTGCTGGACAGCCCGGCCTTTTCCATGATCGCCCGCATCACGGCGTTTTTGTCCTCCCGTTTGACGACGATAAAGACCATTTCCTTCTCCGACGCCAGCGATACGCCCAGAAACTGCTCGGCTTTTTCCATGCCGGTGCCCTTGGCGTGGATAACGGTGCCGCCGCCTGCGCCCATGCCCCTCGCCGCATCCATAATCATCTCGGTATAGCCCTGGTTGGCGACCACCACCAGCAGCTCATTCTTCGTTTCCTTCAAGGTAGTCTCCTCCCCTTTGACAAAATTCTGTCCATCGGTCAAAAACTGCAGCTGTTTTTTGCCGCCGATACTGCTCAGCGGGATAGTAAAGGCGATGCCGGTGCCGGGGACGTCGATCTGCATCTCGCTTTGCAGTCCGCGCCGGACCTGTTTCCAGACCTCGCCGGTCAGGACGGAAAAAAGGATGGTCTTTTCGTTGTCCTCCAGCCCGAAATAGTCCAGAATCTCGCTGGCTGCCGTGCCGCGGCCGACTGTCGCCAGCAGCTTCGTTACGCTGCTGCGTTCATAAAACTCGATAAAACGGCGGGTGTGCTGCCGGTCCACGATGGTGATCATCAGGCTCAGTTCACTCATAGGTACTCCTTTCTGTCCGCGTCACAGCTCAATAATCGCGTCGTCACCCAGCATATCCAGCGCCGACCGGCCGGATACAGCGATAACCGGTTTTGCCCTGCGCTGTCTCACGACCGATACCAGCCCCATAAGCTGGACTGTGATCAGAGGGGTCATGGCGACCATCGCCACCACGCCGAATGCGTCGGTGACGATATTGCCGCCGACCGCCACGCAGGCACCCTGCGCCAGCGGCAGCAGGAAGGTCGCCGTCATCGGGCCGGACGCGACGCCGCCCGAGTCGAAGGCAATCGCCGTATAGATTTTCGGCACAAAGAAGGAAATCCCAATGGCGACCGCATAGCCCGGTACCAAAAACCACATGATCGAAATCCCTGTCAGCACCCGCACCATCGCCAGCCCGACCGATACCGAAACGCCGATCGACAGGGCTGTGCCCATGGCATGGGCGGAGATTGCACCGTCGGTGATCTCCTCGACCTGCTTGTTGAGGACGTAGACCGCAGGCTCCGCACGGACGATAAAGTAACCGATCAGCATGGCAATCGGCACCAGCACCCAGGGGTATTTTCCGCCTGCCAGCACCTGTCCCAGGTAGTTGCCCGCAGGCATGAACCCGACATTTGCGCCGGTCAGGAACAGCACCAGCCCGATATAGGTGTACACCAGGCCGATAATGATCTTGACCAGGTTGCGCTTGTTCAGTTTTAAAGAAACGACCTGAAAAACGCCGAAAAAGATGACAATCGGCAGCAGCGAAAGGGCAATTTCCTTTATGTAGGTCGGAAAGCCGGATAAAAACATCTGCCAAAGCTCGCCGGAATCGGCAACCTCCGGGATAATGTAGGCCGAATAGGCGCTTTCCTCCGGTTTATAGATCATTCCCAGCACCAATACCGCCAGAATCGGCCCAATTGAGCACAGGGCGACCAGACCGAAGGAGTCATCCGCCGCGTGGCGGTCGCTGCGGATGGCCGCGATACCGACGCCCAGCGCCATAATAAACGGGACGGTCATCGGGCCGGTCGTGACGCCGCCGGAATCGAACGCGACGCTGAGAAAGTCCTTCGGCACAAAGCAGGCTAAAATAAAGACAATCGCATAAAACACCACCAGCATCGGCGGCAGCGCCTTGCCGAACAGGATCCGCAGCAGGGCGATGACCAGAAATGCGCCGACCCCGACGGCTACCGCGCCGATCAGCACGGCGTTCGGGACGGACGGGACCTGATTCGCCAGCACCTGCAAATCCGGCTCCGAAATCGTAATAATGACGCCCAGACAGAAGGAAACCAGAACGATAAACCAGAGTTTCTTCGTCCGGGTCATGCTGGCGCCGATCTTTTCCCCCATCGGGCTCATGGACATCTCCGCGCCCAAAGTGAAAAACATCATCCCGATGATGATGAGCACCGCACCGATCAGATAGCTGAGCAGGATGCTGGGCGAGATCGGCGAGATGGAAAAGCAGAGCACCAATACGATTGCCACAATCGGCAGCACCGCCTGCAGCGATTCCGTCAGCTTTTCCCTCAGTTTTTCATGCAATTTCTCATGAATAAATTGTGCGTTCCCTTTCAAAATCCCACCCCTTTATCACCAGACATTAAGATTGTATAAAGACCTATAAAGATTATACCACACTTTTCCGGGATTTGTCAGCAGGATTTTGGCCAATGTTACAGAATATTTACTGAATATTAAAACGACGGATGGGAACACGACGCCATTTTGTTTCATAACGGTCCTTATCCTTTACAAACGGAAATTCTCATATATAATAAAAAGTAAGGAGGTGTTCCTATGCTGGAAAGCAAAAGCATGACGCCGCAGGAAACGGAAAAATACCTGCGGGAGCTAAAGGAATGGCTGGACGCGGTGAAGGATAATCCTGCGGAGGAGATGGCGGACTTTTTTGCCAAAAGGGTCGCGGGATATGACGAGAATCACCTGACCCACTGGCCGGAAGAGTATGCCCATATCGCCGGTTATTTGGATGATGGACTCCATAATCTGCTGGATATCGGCTGCGGAACCGGGCTGGAGCTGGAGTCGATCTACCGGCGGTTCCCGGACGCAGCGGTTACGGGCATTGACCTGTCCGGGCCGATGCTGCAAAAACTGCGGGAGAAATACCCGGACAAAGATATAAAACTCATAGAGGCCGACTATTTTGTCTGCCCGTTCCCGGAAAGCTGTTATGACGCGGCGCTTTCCTTTGAAACGCTCCACCACTTTAAGCCAGAGAAAAAGCAGAAAATCTACGAGAAGCTATATCGCGCGCTGAAACCCGACGGGTATTACCTCGAGTGCGATTATATTGCCTGCTGTGACGAGGAGGAGCGGCTCTGCATGGAAGGATACGAATACCGCCGGCAGCGGAACAATATTCCGGAGGACGTCTTTGTCCATATCGATATTCCCCTGACCCTGCCCCATCAACGGGAACTGCTTCAAAATGCCGGGTTCCGGCAGGTCGACGTTCTGTATCAAAACGGCAGTACGATGATTATAAAAGCGGTCAAATAATATGTACCGGACGGGAAATCAATCCCGTCCGTTTTTATTCCGGCTCGTTTACCGGCGGCAGACAGCTGCGGTTTTTGCAGACATAGTAAGTCGTGCGGTCGTTTATCAGCCGGTATTCCTCATTCGGCCCGTCCAAAACCGCGACCGCCGCGCTCAAAGGCACCCGGAGCGAAAGCCCGCGCAGGTCCTCCCGATTTTTAGGAACAACCGTGATCTTTTCCGGCGGGTCAAGGAAATCCGAAAGGGCGGTCAGGAAAAAGCTGCTGTCGGTAGGATAGCGGCGGACGGCGCCGGACATAAAGGAAAGCTGGCGCTCTGCCTCCTCACCGTACCTGCCGGTCAGCAGATACAGCCGCACCAGATTATAGGCCATCAGCGAATTCCCGCAGGGCATCGCCCCGTCATAAGTTTCCTTTGGCCGGGTAATCAGCTGTTCATTTTCCGACCCATAGAGATAAAAACCGCCCTGCGTTTCATCCAGGAAACTGCCCAGCGCCTTTCGGCAAAGGCACTGCGCCCTCTCTAAATACGCCGGTTCATAGGCCGCTTCATAAAGGGCCAAAAGCGCAAAGATATAAGCGGCATAATCATCGAGAAAACCCTTTCCGCCTTTCTTCCCGTCCCGGAAGCTGACAAAAAGCGTGTCCCCATCGGAAAGGTTTTCCGCCAGAAACCGCTCTGCCCGCACGGCTGCGTCCAGATATTCCTGTTCCCCGCTGACCCGGTAAAGCGCCGCCATGGCCGCGATCGCCAGCCCGTTCCAGGCGGTCAGAATCTTGTCGTCCAGATGGAGATGGGTGCGCCCTTTCCGGTAAGCGTATACCTGCGGGAGGAACCGGGCAAAGGGTTCCTGCTCCCAATGTTCATTTAAAAGGAGGTTCGGGATGCTTTTTCCCTCGAAATTGCCGCGCGCGGTAATGTCATAGTGTTTGCAGAAAGCTGCACTTTCTTCTCCCAAAATTGACTGAATTTCTGCAGGCGTAAAGAGGTAGTATTTTCCTTCTTCGCCCTCGCTGTCGGCGTCCTGTGCGCTGTAAAAGCCGCCGTCCGGAGCGACCATCTCCCGGAGCAGATATTGCGCGGTTTTCTGCGCGACGCCCAGATAAACCGGCTTCTTTGTGAGCGAATAAGCCTGACAGTAAGCCAGCATCAGCAGAGCGTTATCGTACAGCATCTTTTCAAAATGGGGCGCCAAAAACCGCTCGTCGGTCGAATAGCGGGAAAAACCGTACCCAATATGGTCAAATATGCCGCCGCGGTACATCTGTGTGAGCGTCTTTTCGGCCATCGCGAGGGCTGTTTTGTCCTCGTTTTTTTCATATTGCTGCATGAGGAACAGGAGATTATGCGGAGCCGGGAATTTCGGCACACGCCCAAAGCCGCCGTACTTTTCATCAAAGCTGCGCTGAAACAGCAAAACTGCCGCGTCGATGAGTTTTTCGTCAGTTCCGCTGTTTTTCTCCTCCTGCTCCGCCTCGGATTTCAGCGCCGCGACGACATTGTCCCCTGTCTCCACAAGTGCCGCCCGGTTTGTCGCCCATTTCTCCGCCAGGACCTCCAAAAGGTCAAGAAAGCCAATCATCCCGCGGCCGGCGTTCCTTGGGAAATACGACCCGGCGAAAAACGGCTTCTGCTCCGGGGTCATGAAGATGCTCATCGGCCAGCCGCCGCTGCCGGTGAAAGCCTGACAGACCGACATATAGATGCTGTCGATATCGGGCCGCTCTTCCCGGTCGACCTTGACGGAGATAAAATGGGCGTTCAGGATTTCTGCGACCTGCGGGTCCTCGAAGCTTTCGTGGGCCATGACATGGCACCAGTGGCAGGTGCTGTAGCCGATGCTGAGAAAAACCGGCTTGTCCTCGGCTTTAGCACGTTTAAACGCTTCCTCTCCCCAGGGGTACCAGTCCACCGGGTTTTCGGCGTGCTGCAAAAGGTAAGGGCTGGTCTCATTATTCAGATGGTTTGCCATCAGTATCATATCCTTTCAGATTCCCGGTCGCCGGGTTATCGAGCAGCTTTCCCTTCGCCGTAAACCGGGAGCCGTGGCAGGGACAGTCCCAGCTGTGCTCCTGCGGGTTCCATTTGAGGGCGCAGCCGAGGTGCGGACAGCGCCTGGGCGATGGGGTCAAGAGGTTGTTCGTCGCTTCATAAAGGTTGACCGCCAGCTGCGGACGGAGCGTCGTCCGGGCCGGCGAAAAGACCGGCGCGTACGGGTTTTCTATCCCCAGCACCCGGTCGGTCAGCAGCATCGCCGCCGTCATCGACCCGGTCATGCCCCATTTGTTAAACCCGGTCGCCACATACACCTCCGGCGTACCCCGGCCATATTGCCCGATATAGGGGACGCCGTCCAGGGTCATGCAGTCCTGCGCTGCCCAGCGGTACCGGATCGGCGAAGCTGGATAATGCACGCCCGCAAATTTCTCCAGTTCCCACCAGCCGCCGCCCTTTTTCCCGGTGCGGTGGTCGCCGCCGCCGATCAGCAGGAAATTTTTATAGTTGCGGAAAGACATCCCGTCCTCCGCTTCACCCAGATACATCCCGTCCACATCCGGCCCGTTTTCCAGCGCGAGGAGATAGGAACGGTGCTGGTACAGCTTGACAAAATACCAGCCGTGTTTGTTGATGAACGGGAAATGGGTCGCGACGATGATCTTTTTCGCCATGACAGTGCCCGTATCGGTCAGGGCGGCATGAGGCATCAGCTGCCGGACAGGGGTATGTTCATAAATCGGAAGACTTCTCGCCAGCGCAGCAGCAAATTTTAATGGGTGAAACTGCGCCTGATGGGAAAATTTCACTGCGCCTGCCACCGGAAAAGGTAGCGGAAGCTTGTCTGTAAACGCCGCCGGGTAGCCGATTTTATGCAGCGCCGTCAGTTCCCGTTCGATCTCCTCCCGGTCATCCAGCGCATAAACATAAGCGTCCTTTTCCTCAAAATCGCAGCTGATTCGCGCGGCAAGCACGCGGTACTCCTCCAGCGCCGCCCGGTTTGCGTCCAGATACATCCGCGCCTTTTCCGCGCCGAACTCCCTTATCAGTTTATCATAACACAGCCCGTGCTGGAAGGTTATTTTCGCCGTCGTACCGGCTGTTACGCCGCCGCATATCCTGTCCGCCTCCAGCAGCAGGCAGTCCACCCCGGCTTCCCGCAGCTTCCATGCGCAGATAATCCCTGCCATGCCGCCGCCGATAATCAAAACGTCTGTCTTTCGGTCGCCTCGCAGCGCCGGAAACTGCGGCATAGAAACGGTCTCCGTCCATACTGAATCCATAAAAATCACCACCGCAGATAGTATGCGGCAAAAATCCGGGGTTATGTATCAAAAAATCAGCGCCCACACCGGAGAGACCTCCCGACATGAGCGCCTTCATTTTGTAAACCGGTCAATTTTCGAGCAGCCGGATATAGTGGTTTGCTTCCCGCAGCACATGGTCGACCAGCAGCGGCAGGATGAGCGAACGGATTTCGCACTTTTCAATCCCCTCGACCCCGGCCTGCTTAAAGTCCCGCAGCCGTCTCGTCAGCGTCAGCGGGTCTCTGCCGCGTCCCGGCATCGCACGGTCGTTTGCCGCCGCCGAAGCGCTTAACAGCCGCCTGTAGTCCGATGCAAAGCCGTCGGCCTTCCCGATCAGTTCTTCCTCGGACGGGTCGAGCAGTCCGCGGATAAACAGGGCGTGCTCCATCATAATCCGGTTCCAGAACAGTTCATCCCGGAAAAGCCCGGATAAATCGCAGTCGCCCTGCTGCAGCTTCACCAGATAATCCCGGTAAAGGCAGGCCTCCCGGAGGATATGCTCAATGAGCAGCGGGTAGTTGGCCGTAAACAGATTGCAGCTGCCGATGCTCCGCAGCAGCCGTTCCTTAAACTCGATCAGCCGGTTTACAAGCATCAGCCCATCCCGGTTCAGCTGCCGCACCTGCCTTTCCATCTCGGCGGAAACGCAGAGCTCGTCGCAGCAGCCGCAGCCCTTCAGCCGCTTTTCGGCGGCCGTCAGCTTCCGGTCGATAAAGGTGCCGGTGAGCCGCATGGTCTGCTGCTCGGCGCAGTCGGTAAACTCGGTGACGATCTCTCCCGATTCCAGCACGCAGTCCCGTATGAGACCGCCGCTGAGGGAAATCGTCCGGGCCAGCAGCCGCTCAAAATGCCGCATCAGCCGCTCGGCCTCGCCCGCCAGCCCGATATTGCAGGGCAAAAATCCCGCTTTCAGGAAAAAGGCGTGCTCTTTCATAATGCGCGCAAAAAACAGGTGCAGCTCCAGGGAAGTGACGACAAATTCGCCTGTACTTTTCATGGCAGATGCCCTCCTCGTATGCAAAGATTCCGACAGGACAGTATATGCCCGTGAGGAGGGCGCTGGTGCAGGAAAATATCAGTTTTCAGGCGTCAGCTTTCTGCCCATCAAAACGCCCATGACCGACGCCATCATCAGTCCTCTTGTCCAGCCGGAGGAATCGCCCAGACAGTGCAGGCCCTTGATATTGGTGTTGAAGTCCTCGTCCATTTTGACCTTGTTGCTGTAGAATTTCAGTTCCGGCGAGTAAAGCAGCGTTTCCGGCGCCGCAAAGCCCGGCACGACCTGATCGGCAGCCTGGATAAAACCGATGATATTGGTCATGGCGCGGTAAGGCATGGCGGCGGTGATATCCCCGGCCACCGCGTCCGGCAGGGTCGGGCGGACGTTGGAGCGGCTCAGCTCGCGCTGCCAGGTGCGTTTTCCGTCGAGGATGTCCCCGAACCGCTGAACCATGATATGCCCGTCGCCCAGCATATTGGTCAGCTCGCCGACCTTCTGGGCATAAGCGATGGGCTGGTTGAAGGGGGTGGTGAAGTTGTGGGAGCAGAGGATCGCGAGGTTTGTATTCTCCGACTTTTTGTCCTTGTAGGAGTGGCCATTGACGACGGCGAGGGCGTTATCGTAGTTTTCCTGGCTGACAAAGCCGCCGGGGTTCTGGCAGAAGGTGCGGACCTTGTTTTTGAAGGGCCGCGGATAGCCGATCAGCTTGGACTCGTAGAGCACCTCGTTGACAAACTCCATGACCTCGTTGCGCACCTCGACCCGCACGCCGATATCGACGGTGCCCGGCTGATGGGCGATGCCGTGCTCGGCGCAGAGCCGTTCCAGCCAGTCGGCGCCTCTTCTGCCGGTGGCGACGACCGTATGAGCCGCTTCAATCTGGCAGGTCTCATTTCCGCGGCGGATGGACGCGCCGACGCACTTTTCTCCGACCAGCAGCAGGTCCTCGCACTCCCAGCCGAACATCATCTCGACGCCCTTTTCCTGCAAGTAACGCTCGATGGCCAGATAGAGGTCCTGCGCCTTTTCGGTGCCGAGGTGGCGGATGGGGCAGTCAACCAGCTTCAGCCCGGCCTGAATCGCGTTTTTGCGGATGATTTTGACCTTTTCGGCGTTGCCGACGCCCTCGATTTTCGTGTCCGCACCGAACTCGAGGTAGATGCTGTCGGTATAATGAATCATATCCTGCACCAGCTCGGCGCCCACCAAATCCGGCAGGTCGCCGCCGACCTCATAGGACAGCGACAGCTTGCCGTCCGAGAATGCCCCGGCACCCGAAAAGCCGGTGGTGATATGACAGTAGGGTTTGCAGTTTACACAGTGCCCGGTGATATCTTTCGGGCAGTGGCGTTTTTCGACCGGCTGGCCTTTCTCGACGATCAAAATCCGGTCCTTTGTGCCCCGGCGGATCATTTCCAGGGCGGTGAAGATACCCGCAGGGCCTGCGCCGATAATCAGTACATCTGTTTTCATCTGGAGGACTCCTTTCCACAAAAAAACCGCCTCGGCCGGTTCAAGAACCCGAAGGTCTGAATCTCCGAAGCGGTAAATATCGTTGTCACATACTTACTTATAGAGTATATCAGAAAGGAAGCAATTTGTCAAGTCTTTTTCCGTATTTTAGTAACGGAATACGGCGGGTTGCCCGCAGCCCGCCGCAATAGTACAATGCATATATCTGCCCGTCAGCAACAGACAGGGAAATTCTTAGAAATCCCAATCGCTTTCCTCGATCTCGTCCTCGCTGTCGGTCGCCTCAACCGGCATACCAAGCTTCTGCAGCAGCTCGCGGGCAGCGTTGTAGCCCATCTTCTTCTGACGGTTATTCATGGCGGCGACTTCGATGATGATCGCGAGGTTGCGTCCGGGCTTGACCGGGATGGTCAGGGCAGGAATCTTGATGCCGAGAACCTCGGTGTACTCATTTTCCATCCCCATCCGGTCATAGACCTTTTCGGGGTTCCACTGTTCTAAATGGACAATCATGTCGATTTTTTCGGTGGTCTTGACCGAGCCCATACCGAACAGCCGGCGGGCGTTGATGATGCCGACGCCGCGCAGCTCCATAAAGTGGCGGATATTGTCGGGCGAGGTGCCGACCAGACGGCGGTTGGAGATTTTGCGGATTTCAATGGCGTCGTCCGCGATCAGCCGGTGGCCGCGCTTGACCAGTTCCATGGCGCACTCGCTCTTTCCGACGCCGGAATCGCCGGTGATCATGATGCCTTCGCCGTAGACCTCGACCAGAACGCCGTGGCGGGTGATGCGGGGTGCCAGCTCCTTATTGAGGAAGGTGATCATCGAGACGGTCAGGTTGGTCGTCTGTTCCTGGGTCGTTAAAACGGGCACCTGGTACTTCTGGGCTGCTTCCAGCAGCTCGGGCAGCACCTCCAGACCGCGGGTGACGATGACCATCGGGACATGGTAGGCGCAGAGACGGTCCATCCGTTCCCGCAGCACATCTTTCGGCAGGTCCAGCAGGAAAGCGTTTTCCATCTTGCCCAGCATCTGAATCCGTTCGCTGTCGAAATATTCATAGAAGCCGTTGATAAACAGTCCCGGGCGATTGATATCCGCCGACGAAATCTTGATATCGGCCGGGTCGCCGGGCAGGTACGCCGCTTCCAGCGAAAACTCCCGGATGATCTTAGCCAGCGATACGCTGTATTGCGTTGCCAAAATAACCACCATTCCTTCCACGCGGGCATCTTGCCCACTTCTTTCATTCTCCTGTTTATGAAATTCCGAAAACTCCTCACCGGTTGCGGAGAGGATAACCAGCCGAAAAATTGGCCGTGATGCGAAGACGAAACCGATCGGAATTTCCATAATATATTTATTATACAACAGCAGCTTTCCCGTTGCAACTCTTTTTGACCAAAAAACCGGAGATTTTCCGTTGTCATTTTGGTAGAAAAAACCGACATTTTTTTGTCGGCTTATTCCTGCTGGTCTTCCTGTCTACGGCTGCGGATGCGGCGGACACGGGACAGAGCCTGCTGCCGCCGCTTTTCTGTCTCTGCGGCATCGATCTGGAAACCTTCCTCTGTTTCAATCAGGACGTCCCCTTCTTTGGCATCAGCGGGGTACTTGCGCAAAAACCACGTTTTCCCGTTTTCACCCTCGCAGACGGCGATCCCGCTCTCAATATGGTCAATAATCAGCATCGTTACTTCCTTTCCCATGGCCCGCTCATCCGGCCTTTTCCGTCTGAACCGTCAGTGCTTCGCCGTCGCTGGTGATGACGATGCTGCCGTTTAAATCGGTGCGGTAAACGTCGATACCGGCCTTATCCAGCAGCTGACGCGTTTCGCGGTGGGGATGGCCGTAGTCGTTTCCTTCTCCGCACTCGATCACCGCGATGGAGGGCGATACCGCGTCAAAAAAGTCCTGACAGGTGGAGGTAGAGCTGCCGTGATGGCCGATTTTTAAAACATCTGCCGACACATCGGCACCGCTCGCCATCAGGTCTTCCTCCGCGTCACTCTCCTGATCGCCCGTAAAGAGGAAGGAGGTTTTCCCGAAGTCAAACCGCATGACCAGGGATTCATTGTTCAAATCCTTATAATCCTCGACCGGGCCGAGAACTGACAGCGTTCCGCCGCAGACCGAAAAGCTGTCGCCGGGATAGGCAAAGAGTGTTTCCGTCCCCTGCGCGTCCGCCGCGTCCAGCATACTGAGGAAGGTGCGGGTCGTGGGGACGATGCTGTCCGGGACGTCCGGCATCAGCAGTTTCCCGACGGGAATCCCCTCGATCACCGTGTCCATGCCGCCGATATGGTCGGAATGAGGATGGGTGCCGAAAGCGAGATCGATTTTTTCAATCTTTACCCCTGCCAGATAGGCCAGCACTTCATCGCCCTTGTCGTTTTCACCGGCGTCGATGAGGACACTTTCACCATTCCCCTCAATGAGCATACAGTCGCCCTGGCCGACATCGATAAAGTGCACCCGCACTTCACCGGACACGGAACCGCCGGGCGTATCCAGCACCAGATCCTCCGGGGAAGAACCGTGGGCGTCCTTGACTTCACTCCAGGCGGATTCCACCGAGCTGACCACGCCGGAAGCGCTGTCCTTCAAATCGGAAACGCCGTCGTCCCAGCCCGGCCAGTCAAACCCGTTGAACACGACGACAATCAGGTAGGTGCTGAGGAGAATCGCGCCGGCGACGATAAATGCCCAGTTCAGTTTCCCGTTCTTTTTGCCGCCGGAAGGCCGTCTGTA
>CAMAJC010000013.1 GCA_945835425.1 uncultured Clostridia bacterium | reverse complement strand
TTTTGAAAACTATTACCGGGATATCTATTGCTGGGACAGGGAAAAAGTCTATATGGTGCGGGAATGCGGAGCGGAAGAATTCATCTCTTATCTTTATGCATGGAACGATGACCTGTATTATTTAAAAAATGTTCCAACCGAAAAAAGTAAGTGGGAACTATGCCTTTACGCCTATGCACCGGAAGACGGGACGGAGACGAAAATCCTGTCCCTGGACAGTGAACGCTATCCATGCTTTTACTGGATGTTGGATGATACGTTTTACTGGTGGGATTCCAATTACAGCACCTTATATGACCAGGATATACGGCTGCACAGGTATAATCTTTCTTCCGGAGAAAGCGGGTCTTTTCCGCTGGAAAACCGCCCGATGTATGCGGCTGATGCTTTTGTCTGGCAGGATAAAATCTATACAATGGTGCAAACCTCCGGGACGGAATACCATCTTGCCGGCATCGACCTGCAAAACGGACAATGGACAGACTTCCAAAGCGGCATTTTGCGGCCACGCGGTATACGCGGCGGTATGCTGATCGGTCCAGACTGTGAACCGGGTGAAGAAGCGTTGGTAAACCGGTCGCTGGATGTAGAAAGCGGAGAAAAAACAGACTGGGATGATGTTTCCGCGGATGTGTGTTCGCTCCTTTCCATCAACGAAGAAGCGGCATTTTTTCTGGGCTATTCCGGGGAGAAGTATGAGCAGCACCGGGATTACTATACGCTCATAGACGGAGAGCCTGTCTGCGCCGCGTCTTTTCCGATGAAAAACAGCGCTGTCGGCGGCGCTTTGCTGGACGTGGCTGCTTATCAGTACGGCGATACCCTCTTTTTCCGCGGCGACAAGCTGCCGGAAAACGATTATGTCGATATTTCCCCGGAAATTCCCTATAATGAGGAATATATGGACTTCACGGTTTATCAATATGCGCTGAAAGCGGACGGAACGCTTTACCTGCTGGTCAGGGAACAGCAGCGGTGGCCGTATGCCTAAAGGACCTCTGTTTTAATGGTTTTTCCCCGCCGAAGGTGGGGAAAAACCACATGAATACGCCTATGAAAAAGGTAAAATTTCGTTAATCAGAAACCTTCTGCATGTTTGTAAACAATTCTCGATGAAAATATGACCGGTCTGCAAATAAAATAAGAATACAAAACGGGCAGTTTATGGCTTTCTGAATCCTGTGTGAAAACTGGGTGAAGAAGGCCTATTTGCTTGCAATGGGCGCAATATTGTGCTATAATTATCTTCGGTTTGATGCGTCCGATTTATCTATAGTGCTGTAACGCATGAACGCGCAGAACCGCTACAAATGCGGGTGACCGCTTTTGAATATCTCTATAAGAAATGGAGTTTTTGGAATGATTGAGGTAAAAAACCTCACCAAGTATTACGGAGACAAGCACGCCGTCGACGGCATCAGCTTCTCGGTAAAACAGGGTGAAATTTTGGGATTCCTCGGCCCCAACGGCGCCGGCAAATCCACGACGATGAATATCCTGACCGGATACATCTCCTCCACTTCCGGCGAAGTCAAGATCGGCGGCTACGATATCCTCGAAAACCCGATCGAGGCAAAACAGAAGATCGGCTATCTGCCCGAGTTGCCGCCTCTGTACATGGACATGACCGTACAGGGCTATCTGGGCTTTGTCTACGACCTGAAAAAATGCAAAATCCCGAAGAAGCAGCATATCGACGACGTCTGCAGAAGAGTCCGGATCGACCACGTCCAGAAGCGTCTGATCAAGAACCTCTCCAAAGGTTACCGGCAGCGTGTCGGCATGGCGCAGGCCCTGATCGGCAACCCTGAGGTGCTGATCCTCGACGAACCGACCGTCGGCCTCGACCCCAAGCAGATCATCGAAATCCGCGACCTCATTAAGGTCCTGGGCGAACGGCACACCGTCATCCTCTCCTCCCACATCCTGTCGGAGGTACAGGCTGTCTGCGACCGTCTGGTCATCATCAACGGCGGCAAGATCGTCGCCGACGATACCGCCGAGAACCTGACCCGGAAGCTGTCCAAAGACTTCCGCTACATCATCCGCATCGAAGGCCCGCAGGAGGATATTCGCAAGGTCCTCTCCTCCATCCCCGGCATGAAGGAAGTGCTGTATAACGGCGAGAAGGAGCCCGGCGCGCACGAATTCAGCCTGGAATCCGACCCGACGCTGGATATCCGCCGCGAGGTATTCCACCGCATCGTCAGCCGCAACTGGACCATCCTCTCCTTCCGTTCGACCGAAATGACCCTGGAAGACATCTTCCTGCAGCTGACTACCGGCGACGCTTCCGCTGCTGAGACCACCCTGGCCCATGCACAGGAAGAGGAAGACGCCGCTGCCGCTGCGGAAGAACCGGAAGCAGAGTCTATCAAGATCGTCAACCCCGATACCGGCCTGGAGGAAGAGATCGACGTGAAGGACGGTGCGCCCGAAATCGTCGAGGGCTTTGACACCAAGGCTGTCGAGGACTCTATCAACGCTACAAAAGAAAATGGAGGTGAAGAATAATGCTGGCCATTTTCAAGCGTGAATTCGCTTCCTATTTCTCCAACCCGATGGGTTATGTTTTCCTGGCAGTATTTTATTTCTTCTCTGGTATGTATTTCTCGATGATCCTGAAATACAACTCAACCGATATCACGATCGTCTTCTCTTACCTCTTTGAAGTCCTGATGTTCATCATCCCGCTGCTCTGCATGCGCCTGATGTCCGAGGAAAAGAAACAGAAGACCGACCAGCTGCTAATGACCAGCCCTGTCTCGATCACCGGCCTGGTCATGGGCAAATTCCTGGCGGCCCTGGCGATCTACGGCATGGCCCTGGCGGTCACCGTCGTTTACGCTGTCATCCTCTCCTTCTTCGCAAGCCCTGAATGGGCAGTTGTCGTCGGCAATATCTTCGGCTCCCTGATTATGGGCGCCGCTATGATTGCCATCTGCCTGCTCATCTCCGCCTGCACCGAGAGCCAGATCATCGCGGCAATCGGCGGCCTTGCTACCATGCTGTTTCTGTGGATGATCGAAAACGTCGCTTCCCTGCTGCCCGACTCGCTGGCCTGGCTGGGCAACGCTCTGTCGCAGCTGTCCTTCTCGTCCAGATACGACAACTTCTGCTCCGGTATCCTGAATATCAGCGATATCCTCTTCTACATCAGCGCGATTGTCGTTTTCCTCTTCTTCAACGTCCGCGTAATTGAGAAGAGACGCTGGAGCTGAGTCTGACTTTTGAATAACATGAAAGGAACAGCCTGAAGATGAATAAGGAAAAGAAAGTTAAAGAACCCAAGGCTCCCAAAACGCCGAAGGTTCGCACGGCTCAGGACCTGCACCGCAGCCGCAGCCTGCGCCACGGTACGATGGCGACCGTTTTGTCGGTCTGCTTTGTGGCGGCAGTTGTCATTATCAATGTTATCGCCTCGATCCTGGTCGAGCGCTACCCGATCACCGTCGACCTGACCACCAACAAGGTCTTCGAGATTTCCGACGAGTCGATCGATTACATCAAGGGTATCGACAAGGATATCAATGTTTATATCCTGGCGACCGAAGAGGATTTCTCCGGCAACAACCAGTACTATAAACAGGCCAACACGGTTATCAATAAATACGCCCTTTATTCCGACCGTATCCATATCAACTACATCGATATCTATACCGACGTCGACTTCGCGGCAAATTACCCCAACGAAAAGCTGACCTACGGACAGATCCTGCTGGACTGCGAAGGCCGCTATCAGGTGCTGACTGCTTACGATCTGTTTGACGTCGACGAGCAGTACGGCTCGATCAAGTCCTCCACCACCGAGCAGGCCATGACCGGCGCGATCATGAACCTGACCGACTCCAACCCGGTTAATGTTGTATTCCTGACCGGCTTCGGCGACAACAACCGCACCGACTCCTCCAACCTCAAGTCGATCCTGACCAACAACGGCTATGTTGTATCGGAAATCAACTTCCTGTCGGAAGATATTCCGGAAGATGCAGACGCTGTTGTCCTCTGCTCGCCTACCTCTGACCTGACCAATGACCTGGCTGATCAGCTGTCCCTCTGGCTGGAAAATGACGGCGATTTCGACCACACCCTCCTCTACTTCGCAGACGGCTCTCAGCCCAGCCTGCCGGTACTGGAAGGCGTCCTGAACGAATGGGGCATCAGCATTGAGTCCGGTTATCTGGCTGAGACCGATGCCAACCACGTTTACGGCAACTACACCTATCTGCTGACGGATTACGTGGAAAACGACTTTACCGAGGAAGGCAGCAAACCGGTTCTGATGCCCAACGCCAAGGCGCTCAGCGTCCTCTGGGACAACAACTCCAACCGTTACACCCATATCCTGATGAACACCTATTCCTCTGCCGTCATCGTTCCGGAAGACGCCGGTGAAGACTGGCAGCTCACCGACGGCGAGCAGGGCAGCTACCCCATCGCAGTCCTCGGCCAGCGTCTCGCTTACCAGGGCACCACCGCGCACAACTCCTACGTCGCCGTATTCGGCTCGATGGATATGACCAACTCTTACTTCACCTCGATGTCCGCTCTGGACAACGGCGAATACCTGGTTGAGTTTATGAATACCCTGACCGGTAAGGAAGCCGGCATCACCATCGTCGGCAAGGAACTCGGCACCGAGAGCCTCGGTATCAGCTCCGGACAGGCGACCGTTATCGGCGGCTTCTTCCAGTACGCCCTGCCGGTTATCGTTATCCTCGTCGGTGTCATCGTCTGGGTACGCAGGAGGAATATGTAAAAATGGCAGCAAAAATGAGCAAAAAAGTACGCAACCTGATCATCGGCGCTGTTGTTTTACTGCTTTTAGTCGCAGCACTGGTCGTCCTGCTGCTCAACCCCAAGGAGACGGTCGAAGAGGAATCCTCCGAATCCTACACCGCTTCCACCACGGTCGTTACACTGATCGAGTCCGACGCCGATTCGATCAATAAGGTTGTCGTAACAAATCCCGCCGGCTCTTATCAGATCGACCGCACCAAAAAGGCAACGGATGATGAAGACGCGGTTTACGGCATCGCCGAGCTGGCGGACTTTACCGAAAACACCAGCGAATACGATTCCCTTCTCAGCCAGTTTTGCAACTTCAGCGCTTCCCGTCTGATCGAGGAAAATGCGCCGGATATCGCCAAATACGGCCTGAAGGAACCGAGCCATACGATCACCCTGTATTATGACGACGGCACCCGGCATGAGATCCGTGTCGGCAACCAGCTGCCCACCGGCAGCGGCTACTACATGATGCTGGACGACGACAAAAACGTCTACGGCATGGCGCAGGCCAAGATCGACCGGTTAAACTACACGGCCCTGGACTTCATGGACAAAAACGTCATCGAGCCCTGGAGCTCCTATACGGGTGAGGACGGCACCGAGGTCACGGCCGCTGTGATCGATTATCTGCAGGTCGAGGGCGGAACTTTGGAAGATGTCTTCCGCATCGTTCCCCTCACCTCCGAGGAGGCTTCCTCCACCAGCTCTTCCTACGGCTCCAGCTACAAGATCGTAGAGCCCTTTGAAGCGGATATGAAGTATAAATCCGACGAAAGCGGCAACGACCAGCACCTGGTTTATACCACCGGCCTGCAGCAGCTTACAGCGGATTCTGTCGCAGCCCTGAACCCTGCGGAAGAGGATTTCGCAGCTTATGGTCTCGCTGAGCCGTACTGCACGATCTCCTTCAGCCGCGACGGCACAGAACATGTTTGGTATGTCGGCGATGCCGCGACCGCTTCGGACGGCAGCGCAGCCCATTATCTGTACAGTGAAGACCAGCCGGTCATCTATCTGGTCGCGGACAGCAACCTTCCCTGGATTTCGATCAACCTCGAGGATATGTACTCCAACCTGATGCTGCTGCCCTTTATCGATGACGTTGAGAAGATCGATCTGCTGGTCTACGACAAGACTTACACTATCGAAGTGGATGCAGAAAAGGATGAAAACGACAAGACCATCCTCACGCCTCACCTCGACGGTCAAGAGATGCAGGTTGACGCTTACCGCAAGATGTACCAGTACCTGCTGGCAGCTCCCGCCGAGGGCATCAATAAGAGCGAAGAACAGGGCACCCTGGTCGCAAGCTTTACCTATTACTACCGCGAAGGCGGCAGCGATACGGTCGAGCTGTTCGACCTCGGCAACCGCACCTGTATCCTTTCGATCAACGGCAACCGGCAGTGGACAACGAGAATCTCCTACGTCCAGCACCTGGAAACCAATATCGAAAAGTTCGAAAACGGCGAGACCCCCAGCCTGGATTACTAAGGAACCTCTGATTAAAGTGTTTTCTCCCGGCAAAGGCGAAAGAAAGCACGCTCGGATACGCTGCATAGAAAGCAAAATTTGAATAAATCCGAGTTTCCCTGAGAATAAAAATACCGCGTGCCGCAGTTTGATACGGCACGCGGTATTTTTTTGCAGGATTACTGCCCACGGTTTGCGATGTCCTTCCGGAACAGCAACTTGAAAAGGGTGCGCACCAGCGGTTGGATAAAGAAAAGCTGGCTGAAAAAAGCAAAGGGGAAGTTCAGACAAACCAGCTTCAGCCAGTTGGCCAGCAGGCTCAACAGATTAAAGCCTGCGTAATAGGGATAGTACAGCCACGCAGCGATAAAGCTCATGGCCGGGCACATCAGGCCGACCGTCGCGCAGATGATCGCCGATTCAAAGGTCATCGGGTGGGAGGTCTGCGGGTCAAAGACCTTTGCGGCCAGCCGGAAGGAACAGGGACTGCCCATCACGACCTCCAGCAGGTAAGCGAGACAAAACTCGGTCAGGACGACTGCCCAGATCGGACAGAAACGTCCGCACATGTAGACGCCGCCCTGCCGATTGATGGCGCCGAGCACACTGGAAGCGCCGGTGACGGCCATCAGGGTGCTGCCATTTACCACATACAGGCTGTAAAAGACATAGGCGTGCACCGTGATCAGGACGGTCAGGAGGGCAAAAATCATCCTCTGGAATTGGTTTCTTGGCATAAAACATACGCTCCTTTTTGATTATTGCCGAAAAAGCGCAAAAAAACGGCACATGCCGCCTCCGGCTGACCAGCGGATGAACGTTCCGTGATCAGATTTACATACCAGAGGTACAACATGTGTCGTTTACGCATTCTATTCGGTTGTGTTTATTATACGACTTTTTTCCGGTTTTGTCAAATGCTGCCGGTTCAGTGGTCGGCGGTGTAGAAGGTCACGCGGACGCTGGTGCCTCTGCCAAGCTCGCTTTCCAGCTTGATATCGGCGTCGTGCTTGGCGACGATATGCTTGACAATCGAAAGGCCGAGGCCGGTGCCGCCGGTCTCCTTCGAGCGGCTCTTGTCGACCCGGTAAAACCGCTCAAATACGCGGGCCTGGTCCTCCTGGGAGATGCCGATGCCGGTGTCCTGCACGGTCAGAATGACCCTGCCTTTTAGCGGTACGACCGATACCCGGACGGTGCCGCCTTTATAGTTGTAGCGCAGGGCGTTGTCGCAGAGGTTAGTGATCAGCTCCTCGATCATGCTGCGGTTGCCGCAGATGACTGCGTCCGAGCCGGTCAGAGTCAGGGTGACCTGGCGTTCGGCAGCGTTGATCTGCAGAGCCTGGACGACCTTCTGGGCGACAGCATAGACATTGACCTGCTCAAAGATCACCTCCAGCACCGGACTGTCCAGCTGGGAAAGCTGGATGATGTCGTTGATCAGGGTGATCAGACGGGTGGCGCTGGAACGGATTTCATGGGCATAATGCGGGACTTCCTCCGGCTGGATGATGCCGTTTTCCATCAGCTCGGCGTAACCGGAGATCGAGGTCAGCGGCGTTTTCAGCTCGTGGGAGACGTTGGCCGTAAATTCCCGGCGCAGGTCGGAAGTCTTTTTCAGCTCCTCATGCTGGCTGCGGATGGTCGAGACAAAGGGCTCGATTTCCGGATAAGGCGGCTGATAGGTCGGGTTTTCCAGATTTTCCGCCATCTCCTCAATCGGATGCACCAGCCTCCTGGTCAGCAGATGGGCCATATAAGCGGCCATGACAAAAAGCAGCGCCACAGCCAGCAGAATCAGCGGAATCGCCGAAAAGAGGAAATTCCACAGGCTCTCCGCTTCCCGGGCGATACGCAGCAGATACCCGTCCGACAGCCGCATCGCGTAATAATAGGTGTCGTGGCGCATGGTGTCCGACTCGCGGATGGAGATGCCCTCCCCTTTTTCCAAGGCGTCTTTGACCTCGGGACGGTCGAGGTGGTTGCCAAGGGAAGCCGCGTCGGTGAAGGAGTCGTAAACCACTTCCCCGTCCGGCTGGATCAGAGTGACGCGCAGGTCGGCTGCACCGGTTCCCGCGGCCTCCAGATAATGCCCGGAGGCGTCATAAACATCCGAAAGGAGCGTGCAGGTCATCCGCAGGTCATAGATCACCTGGTCGCGGAAACCGCCGTAAAACACCAGAGAAAGCAAAACCACGGTGATCGTGATTGCAAGACCTGCCAGCAGCATCATATAACCGTTGATTTTCTTCTTCATAAACTCACCTTATTCCTTGGCAGGAAGTTCACTCGGCGCTTCTGCGATATACCCGACGCCGCGCATCGTACGAATCATCGAAGCCGAATCGCCCAGTTTTTTGCGCAGGGATTTGATATGCATATCCAGCGTTCGGGACTCGCTTTCATAGCCGTCCCAGACGCGTTCCATAATCAGGTCGCGGGAAAGGACGATCCCTTTGTTAAGCATCAGCAGGTGCAGCAGTTCGTATTCCTTCAGGGTCAGTTCTACCGGCCGGTCGTCCACGTAAGCCATCCGTTTTTCACCGTCCAGAAAGACGTTGCCGAGCGTCAGGAACTTGGATTCCTCCGACGTGCTCCGGCGGATCAGCGCCTTGACCCGCGCGATCATCTCCATGACGCCGAAGGGCTTCGCGATATAGTCGTCGGCGCCGCTGTCAAAGCCGCGCACCTTGTCGATCTCCTCGCCCTTGGCGGTCACGAGGATGACCGGCAGCTTATGGGTGTCGGCACGGCGCCGGATGGTCTGCAAAATCGAAATGCCGTCTTCATCCGGGAGCATGATGTCCAGCATAACGAGGGTCGGCAGCTTCTCCGACAGCGCCGCGTAAAAATCCTTCGCCGTCTCGAAGCCCTGCACCCGGTAGCCGCTGTTTTTCAGCGCCAGCATCTCGATCTCGCGGATGTTGCGGTCGTCTTCTACGATGTAAATTGTCTGCATATGGATAATCTTCCTTTCTGATTCACCAAAGCCTGCAGCAAAAGGGCGTCAAATGAACAAAGGGACAGGGACTTGACGCCTCTGCCCCATTTTCCATGCCGGCCCTGGGAAAACACATGAATCAGAGTCCCCCAAAAATATTTTCAAGCTTAGTATAGCATTTTTTTCAGCATCAGGCAAGCCGGTACTGCTCAGAAAACCTGCTCTTTGCGCGGTCGAACTCTTCATTTTTATGCTTGACGCCGTAGAGGTATTCGTGGGTGTCGTACTCGCCTTTATGCACCTGAATCTGGCAGACGGCCAGGTTGGAGCAATGGTCGGCGATACGCTCGTAGCAGGTGGAGATATCCGCGAGGATAAAGCCCATCTCCATCGAGCACTTTCCGTCTTTGAGCCGCTCGATATGGTTTTGCTTGATCTGGGCGTTGAGATCGTCGATGACCTGCTCCAGCGGTTCGACCGTCGCCGCGAGCCTTACGTCCTCCGTTTCAAAGACGGTGCTGGTGCGGCCGACGATATCCCGCAGCGCCGCCGAAAAGACCTGCATCTCACTGCGGGCAGTATCGGTGAAGGCCAGCCCCTTCTCGGCCATCTCCTTGGCAGAACGGGCCAGCTCGACCGAATGGTCGCTCATCCGCTCCAGATCGCCGATCGAGTGCAGCAGAATCGAAATCTTCTGGCTGTCTTCCTCCGACAGCTCATAGCGGGAAAGCTTGACCAGATAGGTGCCCAGCTTGTCTTCGTAGTTGTCAACCTTCTGTTCCAATGCTTCAATGTGCTGCTCGGCCTTTTCGTCATAGCTGCCCTCGATCAGGTCAAAGGCTTCAAACAGCGCCGTTTTGCACAGCTCGCACATCTTGTTGGTGACCTGGACCGACTGCTCGATGGCGAAGGCGGGATTGGAGAGGAAACGGTCGTCGAGAGCCTGGAAATCGCTGACGACCTCGATCTTGTCGTCGTCCCGGATGGTCAGGATTGCAAGCTTTTCGAGAAGCTTCCCAAAGGGCATCAGCACCAGCGTCGCCGCGATGTTAAAGCAGGAATGAATCACCGCGATGCCGGACGAACCCGCCGTTTCCGCAAGGAACGAAAAGTTCAGCACAGCGTTCAGTCCGTAAAATACCACCATAAACAGGACGGTGCCGATTACATTGAAATAAAGATGAATCAGGGCTGCCCGCTTGGCGTTTTTCGAGGCGCCGATACTGGAAATCAGCGCGGTCACGCAGGTGCCGATGTTCTGACCCATAATGATGGGCAGCGCGGTCGCGTAGGAAATGGCGTCGGTGACGCACAGCGCCTGCAAAATACCAATGGACGCGGACGAGGACTGGACAATGGCGGTCAGCACGGCGCCGGCGATCAGGCCGAGGACAGGATTGCTGAACATCGTCAGGATATGGGTAAAGGCCGGGACGTCCGCCAGCGGTTCAACCGACGCGCTCATGGTCGACATACCGGTCATCAGGATTGCAAAGCCCAAAAACACCTGCCCCAGATCATGCTTTTTCTCGTTTTTCGTAAACATGATGAAAACGATGCCGATGGCCGCGAGAACCGGTGAGAAGGACGAAGGCTTCAGCAGCTTAATAAAGAAGTTGTCGCTCTCGATGCTGGTCATGGCCAGCAGCCAGGAGGTGACGGTGGTGCCGATGTTGGCGCCCATGATGATGCCGACCGTCTGGGACAGCTTCATGATGCCGGAGTTGACAAAGCCGACGACCATGACCGTTGTCGCGGAGGACGACTGAATAATACCCGTTACGGCGGCGCCAAGCAGCACCGCCATAAGCGGGTTTTTGGTCAGTTTCTCCAGGATCTGCTCCAGCTTGCCGCCGGAAGCTTTGGTCAGGCCGTCGCCCATGACGCTCATGCCGTATAAAAACAGGGCCAATCCGCCGACCAGGCTCAGGACATTGAAAATACTCATACACAGTCCTCACTTTTCTTACCTTTAAAGAAGCTCTGATTTATTCGGTTTAATTCCTTTTCGGAAGCAATTCATGGGGCTTTTCCCTCGCTCTCCGGAGCCGTCTGCCTAAATACAGACGTCGGGGAAAAGCCTTAAATCAAAGGTTCCTTAACTTTTGTCTTTCTGTGTCGATTTTATTATGCCGATGTAAGAGACAAGGGTAATCTGTGTAAAGTCTGTGTAAAATTTATTCCTTTATGCTTTTGCTTCCAGCTGGTCAGCCGATTTATGGCTGCCGGTGATCGAAAAGAGCACCCATTCGGCGATGTTGGTCGCGTGGTCACCGATCCGCTCGAAATACTTGGCGATCATCAGAAGGTCGGTCGCCTGGGAGCCGTTGTCGGGATTTTGATGAATGAGGTCGATCAGGTTCTTTTTCACATCATAAAAAGCTTTATCGACCGCATCGTCTCTGGCGATGACCGCTTTGGCCTTCTCCATGTCCTTATCGACGAAGGCCTGCATGCTGTCGAGCACCATCGTGCTGGTCAGCTTGGCCATCTCTTCGATCTTCCCGAGATGGCTGATGTACTGCTGGTCGGAAAGCAGCAGGGCGATCTCCGAAATGTCCGCTGCGTGGTCGCCGATCCGTTCCATGTCGGTGATCATTTTGAGGGCTGCCGAAATTTGCCGCAGGTCGCGGGCTACCGGCTGCTGGGAAAGAAGGAGCTTGAGGCAGAGGCTCTCAATCTCCCGCTCTTTATGGTCGATCTCCTGATCAAACTGGATAGCTTCTTTTGCCTTTTCCTTATTCTGGCTGAGCAGGGCGTTGATCGCAAGGCCGATCGCCTGGGAAATTTGAACGCCCATGGCGATCATTTCATTGTTCAGCTGGGTGAGCTGCCGGTCAAATCTGTTGCGCATAGCAAGATGTTCCTTTCTTTATCAGCCGAAACGGCCGGTGATATAATCCTCGGTGCGTTTGTCAGCCGGTACCGAGAACAGCTGCTCGGTGGGAGCGGATTCGATAATCTCGCCCAGCAGGAAGAAAACGGTCTGATCCGATACGCGGGTCGCCTGCTGCATATTGTGGGTGACCATGACGATGGTATAATCCTTTTTCAGGTCGAGAACCAGGTCTTCGATCTTGTTGGTCGAAATGGGGTCAAGAGCGGAGGTCGGCTCGTCCATCAGGAGGACTTCCGGCTCGACCGCCAGAGCGCGTGCGATGCAGAGACGCTGCTGCTGGCCGCCGGAAAGGCCTAAAGCGCTCTTGTTTAAGCGGTCTTTCAGCTCATCCCAAATCGCGGCGTTGCGCAGGGATTTTTCGACGATCTCGTCCAGCTTCTGCCGGGAACGGATGCCGTGGGTGCGCGGACCGTAAGCGATGTTGTCGTAAACGCTCATGGGGAAGGGATTCGGCTTCTGGAAAACCATGCCGACCCGCTTCCGCAAAAGGTTTACGTCCATGTCCCCATAGATATCTTCCCCATCCAAAAGGACGGTGCCGGTGATTTTGCAGCCCTCGACCAGGTCGTTCATCCGGTTGAGGCTCTTTAAGAAGGTGGATTTGCCGCAGCCGGAAGGGCCGATAAAGGCGGTGATTTTATTGGCCTGAATATCCAGGCTCACGTCTTTCAGGGCGTGGAAATTCCCATAATAGAGATCCATATTGTTGATGACAAACTTATCCATGTATACGTTCCTTTCGTCAGTCGCCTTTTTTCAGCTTGCCTGCGATGAAGTTCGAGACCGCGTTGAGCAACAGCACCAGCACCAGCAGGATAACGGCGACGGCATAGGCCTTGTCGATATAAAGCCCTTCATTGGAGAGCAGGTACATATGTACCGCCAGGGTCCGTCCGGAGCCGAGCAGGCCGTTTGCAATATCGCCGACGGTGCCTGCCGTAAAGATCAGAGCTGCCGTTTCGCCGACGATACGGCCGATACCCAGAATAACACCGGCCAGGATGCCGGGAATCGCGGAGGGCAGGACCAGCTTGAAGATGGTGCGGCACTTCCCTGCCCCAAGGCCGAAGCTGCCTTCCCGATAGCTGTCCGGGACGGCCAGCAGCGCTTCCTCGGTCGTGCGCATGACCAGCGGAAGAATCATGATCGCCAGGGTCAGAGAGCCGGAGAGGATGCTGTACCCCATTTTGAGGGTGTTATTAAAGAACAGATAGCCGAACAGGCCGTAGATGATCGACGGGATGCCCTGCAAGGTTTCGGTGGTCATGCGGATAATGTTGACAAAGCGGTTGCCTTTTTTCGCGTACTCGACCAGATAGATGGCCGAGCCGATGCCGACCGGGACGGCGATGAGCAGGGCGAGCACAGTGATAATGACTGTATTGAGGATCGCCGGGAGCATCGACTGGTTGTCTGAGGTATAGTTTAAGGAGAAAAGCTCTGGGGAAAGGTTCGGGATCCCTTTCCAGAGCACCCAAATGATCAGCGTCAGCAGCGCGCCGATGGTCAGGACCGCTGCGAATATGGTCACGACGCAGACGGCCAGCGAGCCGGGATGGCGGCAGTAGTTTTTGGCTTTCTGCCGGGCAGAGGTCTGGTTGATGCCCTGCACGTTTTCCATGGTTGCTTCCATGATGATTTTCACCCTTCCTTTCAGAGGTTATTTCTCCGACTTCCGCTTGACGAGGGAGAAGCAGACGTTGATGATCAGAATAAAGACGAACAGGACAACACCTGTTGCAATCAGCGCCTGCCGGTGGAGGCCGGACGCATAGCCCATCTCAATGACGATGTTGGCGGTCATGGTGCGGATGCCCTGGAAGATGCTGGTCGCAATACGGGGCTGGTTGCCTGCGACCATGATGACGGCCATCGTCTCGCCGATCGCGCGGCCGACGCCGAGGATGATACCGGCCATGACGCCGGACTTCGCCGCCGGGAAGACCGCGCAGAAGACGCTGCGTTCATGGGTCGCGCCGAGGGCCAGGCTCGCCTCATAATAACTGTCCGGGACTGCGCGGAGAGAGGATTCGGTGGTTTCGATGATGGTCGGCAGGATCATCATGCCGAGCAGCACCGACGCGGTCAGCATCGACATGCCGGTGCCGTCAAATTTTTCCGCCAGCGGACGAAGCACCGGTACCAGCACACAGATGCCGAAAAAGCCGTAAACGACCGACGGGATGCCGGCCATCAGGGACACCATCGGCTTTACGACGCGGTAGAGTCCCTTCGGGCAGAACCGCGCCAGAAAGATCGCCGTCAGAAGGCCGATCGGAACGCCGATGATCAGCGCGCCTGCCGTGACGTAAATACTGCCCAGAATCATCGGCAGGATTCCGTAGAGGTTGTTGTTCGGCCGCCAGACAGTGCCGGTCAGGAATTTGAAGATGCCGATCTCCGCCATGCCGGGGATGCCGTTGGCAAAAAGGAACAGGCAGATCAGTAAAACCGCCAGAATGGAGAAGCAGGCGGCAAGCAGGAAAACGACGCGCATGACGCTTTCGCCCAGATGCCGCGTCGCACCGCTGTGATGCGTCTCAGGTTTTGCGCTGCCGGTGTTTTGCATGAAGAAGTCCCTCCTTTTGGGAACTGAAACAGACTT
>CAMAJC010000012.1 GCA_945835425.1 uncultured Clostridia bacterium | reverse complement strand
ACGTTGGCGCTGCCGGTGTCGAAGACCATCGACTGGATCATAGCGGGCCACTGGTAATCGCTGGAGGACGCGTTGACCACGACCAGCAGACTGCCGCGGGAATAGGCGATTACGCCGCTGTCCAGGTCAAAGAACCGCAGCGGCTGGGAGAAGTCATCCGGATGCTCGGTCCGCAGCTTGCCCAGCTTCACATAAAACGCGTGCAGCTCTTCATCAATCTTATCCCACTGAAAGGTCTTGCGGCACCACGGGTCGGAATAGCCGTACATACCGGCTTCTTCGCCGTAATAGACCGACGGGAACCCGGGCAGAGTGTACTGCAGTGTCGCCGCCAGCTTCAGCCGCGATACGCCCAGCGTATATTCCTCCGGCGTCATGACATATTCGCCGCGGTCATGGTAGGGAACATCGTGCTCAACGCCCAGTACGGTCAGCACCCGTACCGAGTCATGGGTCGACAGCGGCGTCATCAGCGTCGCCAGAGACGGCGCGGGGTAGTGGTCCATAATGGTCATGATCGCCGTGTAGAAGGCGTTGGCGTCGCCGCCCTTGACAAACGAAATGATCGCGTTGCACCAGGGGTAGTTCATGACCGAGTCCAGCTCTTCGCCCAGCAGATAAGGGCGGCGCAGGCCGTAGCTGCACTTGTTGGACGCGTCCTCCCAGACCTCGCCGAGGATATATTTATCCGGGTCAAATCCCTTGATGCATTTCCGCAGCCTGAACAAAAACTCGTCCGGCAGCTCGTCTGCGACGTCCAGCCGCCATCCGCCAGCGCCGCATTCCAGCCAGTGGCGCAGCACGCCTTCATCCCCGCAGATATACTCCAGATAGCTGGGGTCGGTCTCGTTGACGTTGGGCAGGGTCGGGAAGCCCCACCAACATTCATAGCCGCTGTCGTTGAATTTATACCAGCTGCGGTAAGGCGAATCGGAGGACTCCCAGGCGCCGAGGCTGTCGTAATGCCCGTTTTTGTCAAAATAGATCGAGTCGGAGCCGGTGTGGGAGAAGACGCCGTCCAGGATGATCCGGATGCCCATTTCCTTTGCCTCGCTGCACAGCCGCTTGAAGTCCTCCTCGGTGCCGAGGTACGGGTCGATCGCCATATAGTTGGCGGTGTTGTAGCGGTGGTTGCTGGCCGATTCAAAGATGGGGTTCAGATAGATAATGCTGACGCCCAGTTCCTTCAGGTAGGGGAGCTTCTGGCGGATGCCCTCCAGGTCGCCGCCGAAAAAGTCGGTGGCCTCGTAGTTGGGGATATCGCCGTTATAGAGCGGCCGTTCCTCCCAGGTCTTGTGGATGATACGGGGAGAGCGGGTCTGCGGGAGCGGCTCCTTGCTGCCGCGGAGGAACCGGTCGGGGAAGATCTGGTACATAATGCCGGTCTGCAGCTGCTCGGGGGTATGGTAGTCGCTGCGGTAGACGGTCAGCTGCCACTCAGGCAGGTAGTCGCCGACGACCGCGCGGGCATTCTCGCCCATGCCGACATACAGCGTCCCTTTCTGGGTCTCGACCTCGAAGCGATAAAAATAAAGGCCAGCCTCTTCGACAGAAAATTTAACCTCATAGGTGGTAGAATGAAAAGAAGAGGACACCTGCGAGAAAAGAATCTTGCGCACCGAGCTTGTGTCCGAAACGTTGGAATAAAACTTGTCCTCGGTGACCTCCATGTTGCTCAGGCCGTCTTTGCGCAGGATGAGATATGCGCGCTGGGGACGTACGGATTTGATGACCGAAATCCGCAGGGTGATCTCGGTACCGGTACTGACCGCGCCAAAAGGCTTTTTACAGGCAGTGTCCCAGGCGTCGTAGCGTATTGTCTGTTCCAAAAAAAGCATCCTTCCGTGGACGGATACGCCGTCCGGTTAATCAATATGGGAAACCTCTTTCCGGCTGAAAGGGAAAAAGGTATATATACTCAAATGTAATTATACCAAAATTTTGTGAATCTGTACAGACCCTCAGCCCTCCGTTTCGTTTTTTCGGCGATTTTTCAAAATCATAGTTTGTTTATAGGAGAAAACAGGTAAAATTGCCGATTTGGAATTAGAAAAAAGCGGGTTTTGGTTAGTTTTCACGGTACAGACCCCGCTGTACCTCTGCAAAATCTGTCATAATCGCGAAAAATAACCCTGTTTTTTATATTGTGCAATTTGCACAGTATTATTCGCGCAAAATCATTTCAAATCACTGTCAGGATGGTGTAATTTGGAGGTAAAGGTAAAATATTGGAAAAGAAAAAGGTTGTTTTTACCAGTAACAGACCGGTTCTTTTCTTCATGTTTAGCAATTTGGTCAAAAAAATCGGGAATGTTTCTACATATAAGCCCGCTTTTTTCTTTCGGTAAATATTTACAAAGAGTGAAAGCTGTGATATGATTGTTTTATAGCAAGATGCGATGCTCTGCCCCGGAAAGCGAGCAAAACCATTTCCGTCCGGCGGAACATACCGCAGAGAAACTGATTTGGAAGTCTGCCTTCCAGGCTGCGTTTTTAGCTTTTGCCATGTCAGCGTTTTGCAGAACCGGAAAGTTTTCCGGCTTTTTCCGGCGAAAGTAAAAACAGAAAGGTATGGTTACTAGATGTCTGAAGCAAAAACGAATAATCCCGGGGCTGCGGTTCCGGAAGTTCCGGCGAAACCGGACAACTCTCTCCCTGTGTACCTGTTCCATCAGGGCACAAATTTTAAGAGTTATGAGTTTATGGGCTGCCACAAATCGGAGGGCGGATACACCTTCCGCACCTGGGCGCCCCATGCAAGGGCAGTATATGTCACCGGCGAGTTCTGTAACTGGGAGCCGCGCCGGTATCCGATGAAGAGAATCAGCGACGGCGGCATCTGGGAAGTCACCATCCCGGAGGCAGGCGAGGGCAACCTCTATAAGCTGGTGGTCGAAGCGGGCAATGGTCAGCTACTCTACCACGCGGACCCCTATGCTTCCTATGCGGAGCTGCGTCCCGGCACCGCTTCCCGTATCTATGACGATCCGGGCTACAAGTGGGGCGACGATACCTGGCTTGAGCGCCGCAAAAAGGCCGACGCCGTAAACCAGCCGATGAACATCTATGAGATGCACGCCGGCAGCTGGAAGAAGAACGAAAAAGGCGAGACGATGAACTATGAGGAGCTTGCCGACCAGCTGATTCCTTATATAAAGGAAATGGGCTACACCCACATCGAGCTGATGCCGCTGAGCGAATACCCCTTCGACGGCTCCTGGGGCTATCAGGTCACCGGTTATTTCGCGCCGACTTCCCGCTATGGGACGCCGGAAATGTTTAAAAAGTTTGTGGACCGCTGCCATCAGGCAGGGATCGGCGTGCTGATGGACTGGGTTCCGGCCCACTTCCCGCGCGATGCCCACGGCCTGCGGCATTTTGACGGCGCGCCCTGCTACGAGTACGCCGACACCCGCAAGGGCGAGCACCCCGACTGGGGCACGATGATCTTTGACTATGGCCGCAATGAGGTCATCTCCTTCCTGATTTCCTCCGCGACCAACTGGGTCGAGAACTACCATATCGACGGCCTGCGGGTCGATGCGGTCGCCTCGATGCTCTACCTCGACTACGGACGCAAGGACGGGGGCTGGATGCCCAATATCTACGGCGGCAACTGGAACCTCGAAGCGATCGAGCTGCTGAAAAAGTTCAATTCCTACCTCCATACGGCCTACCCCGGCGTCGTCACCATCGCCGAGGAATCCACCGCTTTCCCGAAGGTCACCCATCCGGTCAACGAGGACGGCCTGGGCTTCGACTTCAAGTGGAACATGGGCTGGATGAACGACACCATCCGGTATATGCAGTCCGACCCCTTCTTCAGAAAGGGTGTACATAATAACCTGACTTTCAGTCTGACTTATGCGTTCTCGGAAAACTTCATCCTGCCGCTCTCCCATGACGAGGTTGTCCACGGGAAGGGATCGCTAATCAATAAGATGCCGGGCGAGTATGAGCAGAAGTTCGCAAACCTCCGCGCTTACATCACCTATATGTATGCCCATCCCGGCAAGAAGCTGATGTTTATGGGCGGCGAGATGGCGCAGTTTGAAGAATGGGGCGAAGAAAAGGTCATCGGCTGGGATCTCTTAAAGTTTGACCAGCACCGGATGTACCACGATTTCTCGGTGGCGCTCTGCCATTTCTATAACGAGACCCCGGCGCTTTGGGAGCTGGACGGCGGCTGGGAAGGCTTTGACTGGCTCTCCTGCGACAACGCCGAGCAGAACATCATCTCCTTCCTGCGCAGGGACAAGAAGGGCAACGAAGTGATCGTCGTCTGCAACTTCTCCTCCGTCACCCGGACCGATTACAAGATCGGCGTCCCGAGAAGAGGCAAATACGACGAGGTATTCTCCTCCGACGAGACCCGCTTCGGCGGCAGCGGCACCCGCAACGGCCAGCTTTATACCAAGCAGATCCCGATGCACGGCCGCAAATACTGCCTGTCCCTGACGATTCCGGCCTTCTCGACCATCTGCCTGTACAAGAAGGCGTCGGCCGCCAAGAAGCCCATCGTCGAGACAAAAGGCAAATCCGCTCCCCACGGTGAAGAGGAAAAGAAGACTGCGACCCGTCGGGTAAAGGCAGCGGCTGAAACCGTCGCCGAGACCGCGAAGAAGCCCGAAGCGCCGGCTAAAAAGGAGACGAAGGCGGGAAAAGCCGCCGCACCGGCTGAAAAAGAGACGGTGAAAAAGGAGACGAAGGCGACTAAGGCCAAGAAGTCTCCTGCGCCGGCTGAAAAGGCCGCAAAAGAGGAGAAGGCGAAAAAACCGTCTTCCCGGAAGACAAAAAAGGTGTAAACAGCACTGACTGTTGACATAAACTACGAAACCTGCAGGCCGCTACGCGCTGCGGCCTGCCAAATAACATGAAGAGGTGCACCGGTATGAAACAGAAAAAAGACATGATTGCTATGCTTCTGGCAGGCGGACAAGGCTCCCGTCTTTACGTCCTGACCAAAGAAGTCGCAAAGCCCGCAGTCTCTTTCGGCGGCAAGTACAAGATCATTGACTTCCCGCTGTCCAACTGCGTAAACTCCGGCATCGATACGGTCGGCGTCCTGACCCAGTATCGTCCGCTGGAGCTGAACTCCTACATCGGCAACGGCCAGCCCTGGGACCTGGACCGGATGAACGGCGGCGTTTTCGTCCTGCCTCCTTACCAGACCGATAAGGGCAGCGAATGGTACAAGGGTACCGCCAACGCAATTTATCAGAATATCAATTTTATCGACCGCTATGACCCCGAAAACGTACTGATCCTCTCCGGTGACCATATTTATAAGATGGATTATGCCAAGATGCTCGCTTACCACAAGGAAAACGAGTCGGACGCCACCATCGCCGTTTTAAACGTATCGATGGAAGAGGCTTCCCGTTTCGGCATTATGAACTGCAACCCCGACCACACCATCTATGAGTTCGAGGAGAAACCCAAACACCCCAAGTCCACCCTGGCTTCCATGGGCATCTACATCTTCAACTGGAAGAAGCTCCGCGCAGCGCTGATCGCTGACGAGGCTGACCCGAATTCCTCCAACGACTTCGGCAAGAACATCATCCCGATGATGCTCGGCAACGGCGACAAGCTGATGGCTTATGAGTTCGACGGCTACTGGAAAGACGTCGGCACCATCTCCTCCCTGTGGGACGCCAATATGGACCTCTTAAACCCCGAGAGCGGCCTGCAGCTGGATTCCGGAGACTGGAAGATTTACGCCAGAAGCGAGGCGCATCCGCCGCACTATATCGACGAGCACGCTGAGATCGCTGAGTCCATCGTTTCCGAGGGCTGCGAGATCGACGGCAAGCTGTGGTACTCGGTCCTGTTCTCCAACGTCACCGTTGAAGAGGGCGCAGAGCTGAACTCCGCAGTCGTCATGAGCAATACCGTTATCCAGAAGGGCGCTACCGTTAAATACGCCATCATCGCAGAAGACGCCATCATCGAAGAGGGCGCTGTCGTCGGCGATGATCCCTGCAACTACCCGGATGCCTCCGAATGGGGTATCGCAGTTGTCGGCCGCGGCGCGATCGTCAAGAAGGGCCAGGTCGTCCGTCCCAAGGAAATGATCGAACCCGACGCCAACAGATAACGGAACGATTGTCCGAAATTTGCAGCCGGGCTTCCGGCTTTTCAGAAAAACGTGGAGGTATCCAGAATGATTTCGAAAACAATGTGTGTGCTCTTCTCTGAGAGCTATTCGGCGGTCCACAACGACCTTGCGGCAGACCGCACCCTCGCAACTGTCCCCTTCGGCGGCAGATACCGTCTGATCGACTTCGTGCTTTCTTCTTTGGTCAAGGCCAGAGTCAACAATATCGGCATCCTCACCAAAGAGCATTACGGCTCCCTGGTCGACCATGTAGGCTCCGGTAAGGAATGGGATCTCGACCGCAGAAACGGCGGCCTCAAGATTCTGACCCCCTTTGCAAAGGCCGGCAGCGAGACCACCAGAACCCGTTCCAAGATCGATGCGCTGCTCTCCTGCCTCGCATATTTGGAAGAATCTACCGAAGAATACGTGATTTTGGCCGATACTAACATCGTTATGAATATTGACTTTGCGGATTTGGTGCGGTATCATATTGATAATGGTGCTGATATTACGCTGGTCTATCAGAGCGCAAACGACCCTGTGTACAACGGTCTTGTCATCGACCACGACCGCGACGGCCGGGTCATCGACGCTTACTATGCAGCCGGTGAAATGTCTGACTGCCAGAACCAGGTTCTCAAGGTCTTCGTCTTCAACAAGTCTCTGCTTTTAAACCTCCTCGGCCGCGCCTACACCTTCGGCTGGACCGATTTCGACCGTGAATTCATCACCAAGAACATCACCAAGCTCCGTATCTGCGGCTATGAGCACAAGGGCTACTGCGCGGTTATCAACACCGTCGGCGACCTGTACAAGGCGAGCATGGAAATCCTGAAACCTGAAATTCGCAAGGAAGTCTTTGAGTCCGAGACCCCGATCCTCACCCGCGTTAAGAACAGCTCGCCCACCAGCTACGGCTTTGACTCCAAGGTCAAGAACACCCTTATCGCAGACGGCTGCGAGATCAACGGCACGCTGGAAAACTGCGTCATCTTCCGCGGCGTCAAGATCGAAAAGGGCGCGGTGCTGAAAAACTGTGTCATCATGCAGAATTCCACCATCCAGAGCGGCGCGAACCTCGACTGCGTCATCACCGATAAGGATGTCACCATCCTGGCCGACCACACCATGGGCGGCTATCCCACCTTCCCCTTCGTTATCTCCAAGGGGCAGACTGTCTGATTAAGACCCGGGCGGGCGGTGCGCACCTTGCCGTCCGCCCTTTACGAGAAAGGATGGAACCTGATGAAAATTTTGTTTGCAGCGGCGGAGGCCCTTCCCTTTATCAAGGTCGGCGGCCTGGGCGACGTAGCCGGCGCGCTTCCCAAGGCACTGGTCCAGAAAGGCCATGACGTCCGCGTTGTCCTTCCGCTTTATTCTTCCATGAAGCCCGCTATGCGCGAGAAATGCAAATATCTGAAGTATTTCTATTTCCTGCACGGCTGGCGCAACTGCTACTGCGGTATCTTTGAAGCAGAGGTCGACGGCGTAACCTACTACCTGATCGACAACGAATACTACTTCAAGAGAAAAGCGCCCTACGGCGAATTCGACGACGGCGAGCGCTTCGCCTTCTTCTCCAGAGCAGTCCTGGAAATTCTTCCCCAGGTCGGCTTCTTCCCCGACATTATCCACGCCAACGACTGGCACACCGCGGCTGTTCCGATCTACCTCGACTCCCAGTACCGCGGCAGAGAAGGCTATGAGTATATCAAGACCGTCTTCTCGATCCACAATATCGAATTCCAGGGCAAATACGGCCTGGATACCCTGACCAACGTCTTCGCACTGGCTCCCGACTGGGTCAGCGTCGTCGAGCATGACGGCTGCCTCAACCTGATGAAGGGCGCCATCGAGCGCGCAAACGCCGTCAACACCGTATCCGAGTCCTACGCCAACGAGATCCTCGACCCCTACTTCTCCTTCGGTCTGGACAGCATCCTCCGTCCCAGACGGTATAAACTGTCCGGTATCGTCAATGGTATCGATATGGATACCTTCAATCCCGCTACCGACCCGGCCATCGCTGTCAACTACAGCCTCGAGACCCGGGAGGATAAGGTAAAGAACAAACTGGCGCTCCAGAAGGAACTGGGTCTCCCCGAAGACCCCGATATCCCGATGATCGGCATGGTCGGCCGTCTCACCTCCCAGAAGGGCATCGACCTGATGTACCCGGTCATGGAAGAGCTGATGAAGCAGAATGTTCAGTTAGTCGTTCTTGGCACCGGCTACCCCGAGATCGAGGACTTCATGCGCTTCTGCGACGCCGCCTATCATGACAAGATGCGCGCGATGATCACCTTCTCCGCCTCCATGGCCCAGAAGATTTACGCCGGCGCAGATATGTTCCTGATGCCCAGCAAGTCCGAGCCCTGCGGCCTGGCACAGCTGATTTCGATGCGCTACGGCACGATGCCCATCGTCCACGCGGTCGGCGGCCTCAAGGACACCGTCATCCCCTTCAACCCCGAGACCGGCACCGGCAACGGCGTCAACT
This sequence comes from uncultured Clostridia bacterium, assembly GCA_945835425.1. GTDB lineage: Bacteria > Bacillota > Clostridia > Oscillospirales > Ruminococcaceae > Faecivivens. The sequence goes on along the minus strand of CAMAJC010000012.1, from coordinate 6,345 downwards.
TCCAGTCCTACAACGCCTGGGATATGTACAATGCCATTGAGCGCGCCCTGGGACTTTGGGAGAACCCCGATACCCGCGACCAGATCATGGTCAACGGCATGAGCGGCGATTACTCCTGGGATGTCTCTGCGGATAAATATCTGCATCTGTATCAGTCTATCTGAGGATTTTTGTAAGTTTTTATCAGAAAACACAGCATAATACCGTCCGTTCGGGCGAAAAATGTCCAGTTTTTTGCCCGGACGGGTGTTTTCATGTCCATATGCAGCCAAAATCTCCCATTTTTCCACGTTCCTTTCGGCACAGGCACTCAGGAAGGAAACGACTTTCTGAATATCTGTGCGGGAAGGAAATGGACGCACCTTTCCGATCAGAAAGGCTGCCTTTACAGGCAGCGATTCCTATATTTGAAAGAGAGGAAAAATTGCATGTCTTATTCCGTGAAAGAGCTGAAGGAAGAGATTGTCAAGACGCTCAAAGCCGATTACGGCTATGATGCGGATGACGCTACCATTCGCCAGATGTATGGCGCAGTGCTCACCGTCGTTCAGCAGAAGCTGCTGGATAAAAGAGGCGAGTACAACGACCAGCTGAAGCATTCCGACAAAAAACGCATCTACTATATGTCGATGGAATTCCTGGTCGGCCGCTCGCTGAAGAATAACCTCTATAACCTCAGCATGGAAGCCGAGATGAAGGAGGCTGTTTCCGAACTGGGCTTTGATCTGGAAAAAATCTACGAGATGGAGCCTGACGCAGGCCTCGGCAACGGCGGTCTGGGCAGACTGGCTTCCTGCTATATGGACGCCGCTACCACCATGGGCTACCCGATCACCGGCTTCTCGATCCGCTACGAGTTCGGTATCTTCAAACAGAAGATCGTCGACGGCTGGCAGATGGAGTTCCCGGACAACTGGCTGGAGCTGGGCGGCTACTGGCTGGTTCCGAGACGCGACGAGGCCAAGGAAGTCCACTTTGACGGCGAAGTCAAGGAAGAATGGGGCGAAAACGGCCTCAAGACCATCCACAAGAATTTCTATACCGTCCGTGCGGTACCTTACGATCTGCTGATCTCCGGTAAGGATTCCGACGCGGTCAACTCCCTGCGCCTGTGGAGTGCGGAATCGATCGACTCCTTCGATATGGGCTCCTTCGCAAGAGGCGAGCACGTCAAATCGATGGAGGGCGGCAACCGCGCCGAAGCGATCTCCAAGGTCCTGTACCCCGCTGACGACCACATTGAAGGCAAGAGCCTGCGCCTGAAACAGCAGTACTTCTTCGTCTCTGCATCCCTGCAGAACATCGTGCAGATTCACCTGCGCACCAATCCTTCGCTGGATAACCTGGCGGAAAAGGCCGTTATCCATATCAACGATACCCATCCGGCTCTCTGCGTACCCGAACTGATGCGCATTCTGCTGGACGAATTCGGCTACTCCTGGGAGAAGGCCTGGGATATCACCACCCATACCCTCGCTTACACCAACCACACCGTCATGAGCGAAGCACTGGAAAAATGGGATCTGGGTCTGTTCAGACACCACCTGCCCCGTATCACCAGCATCGTCGAGGAGATCAACAAGCGCTTCTGCAACTACGTTTACCAGAACTTCCCCGAAAAACGCGGCGCTATCGCCAGCATGGCAGCGATCGGCGACAACCAGGTCCGCATGGCGAACCTCTGCCTGATCGCATGTTTCTCGGTCAACGGCGTTTCCAAGCTGCACTCTGACATCCTGAAAAACGACCTCTTCAAGGATTACAACGATATCTATCCCGGCAAGCTGACCAACGTCACCAACGGCATCACCGCAAGACGCTGGCTCAACCAGGGCAACCCGCTGCTGGCCGACATGATCACCGGCCTCATCGGCGACGGCTATGTCCATGACCTGTCCCAGCTCACCCAGCTGAAGAAATTCATGGACGACGACGCGGTTCTGGAAAACCTCGGCAAGATCAAACGCGAGAACAAAGAGCGCCTGGCTAAATATATCGCCAACCACAACGGCATCAAGGTCGACCCCAACTCGCTCTTCGACGTACAGGTTAAGCGTCTGCACGAGTATAAACGGCAGCTCCTCAATGCTCTCGAGATTCTGCACCTCTACCTGCAGATCAAGAACGGCGCGACCATCACCCCCAGAACCTTCATCTTCGGCGCGAAGGCTTCCGCAGGCTACTACATGGCCAAGGAAATCATCCGCTTCATCTGCGCGATCGGCGACGTTGTCAACCGCGACGCATCCCTGAACGGCCAGCTGAAGGTCATCTTCCTGGAGAACTACCGCGTATCTCTGGCTGAGATCATCTATCCCGCAGCTGAAATCTCCGAGCAGATTTCTCAGGCCGGCAAGGAAGCTTCCGGTACCGGCAACATGAAGATGATGCTCAACGGCGCCGTTACCCTCGGCACCATGGACGGCGCAAACGTCGAAATCTACGACGTTGTCGGCGCAGACAACATCTTCATCTTCGGCATGAACACCCCCGAGGTTGTCCAGCTCCAGAAGAACGGCTACAACCCCTGGAACGTCTACAATGGCAACCAGTACCTCCGCGACATTATCGAGTTTGTCCGCCGCGGCGGCCTGGACGGCAAGAACTTCGACACCATCATCAACTACCTCCTGCAGAACGACCAGTATATGTCCCTGGCTGACTTCGACAGCTACCGTCTGGCCCAGCAGAAGGTCGGCGAGACCTACGGCGACAAGAAGAAATGGAACCAGATGTCCCTGCGCAACATCGCAGAGGCCGGTATCTTCTCCGCTGACCGCTCGGTTCGCGACTACGTCGAAAATATCTGGTACAAATAATTTTTCCGTTTGCAAGGCAGAAGCTCCCAATCCGGGGGCTTCTGTTTTTTTGTTTATTTTTCCGTATGATTTGCGGCAAACGGGGAACAATGACGTTGATTCCAAAGCGGGCTTTTTCGGTCCGCATCAGAAAATAACCTGAACCCAGGAGGAATGAATATGAAAAAACGTCTGCTGGCCTCTTTGTTGGCTGCCGCTGCCGCCGCGTCATGTATGGTGTCCTGCGGCAATAAAAGTAATACGGGAAATAACCAGAACACGGGCAGCTCCGCGCCATCATCTGCTGCCGGAAACGAAGCAGCCGGGAAAGCGGTCGTATTGACCCTGCCTACCTACTACTGCGGTGAAAACGTTGGCGCGATTTATTTTGAGCCGGCGGTCAAGCGTTTTAATGAACAGTACGCAGGCCGGTATGAGGTCAGGCTGGAGGAAGTCGTCGAGGCTTCTTATAACGACAAGATGTCCACCCTAGCCCAGTCCGGCAAGCTCCCTGTCCTCATCAGCGGCGGTTCCAATGAGTGGATGAAAACCGTCCTGATTCCCCGGAAACTCTACTGGGACACGGGCGCATGGCTGCAGGAGAGCGGGATTATGGACCTGTGCCTGGACGCATCGGTCGAATATTCGACGCAAGAGGACGGCTCGATCGTCGGCATCCCGATGGTCAGCGTCTCCACCATGGGCCTGTACTGCAACACCACGAAATATAGTCCCGATAAAAACGTCGCCGATATGACCGTCGATGAGTTTGTCGCATCGCTGGACGGTGAAAAGATCGCCTGGCAGACGGTCGACAACGCCTGGACCTCGATGCTGTTTATGACCGCCCTGATCGCGAACGAAGAGGGCGGTACCGGGTGGCTGCAGGAGTACGACGGCGGGAAATGCTACGACTATGACAACGCTTGGATGCAGGCCGCTGCGGCAAAGTTTGTGGAGATTTGGAACAAAACCGGCGGTTCCGCTTATATCGGCAAGGCTTATGCCGACGCGGCCAACGATTTTATGAGCAACAACTCCGCCGTCATCTGCAACGGCACCTGGATGAACGCCGAGTTCGGCGCTGACAGCACCGCCAACTGGTCAAACGGCTTTAACGGCGCCGATGTCACCGCCGACTACTATCCCGGCAACATCGCCCTGTGCAACACCAGAGGCTATGGCAGATGGTTTATCACCAATAACTTCTCCTCCGACGCCGAGCTGGAAGCGGCCAAGGCGTTTATGGAGTTTATCTACAGCCCCGAGGAGCTGGAGCAGTTTGCCCTGACGGAGGGCTGCCAGATCCCGAAGCTGACCTACTCGGAAAACTACCGCGCAAAGCTGGATGAGCAGCCGCTGGTCAAAGCCCAAAGCGAAAAGCTGACCGATAAGACCACCATCGTCCCGACCATCGCCTCGATCATGCCCGATTCGGTCGCAAACAGCGTATTCGGAAACGAACTGACCCGGCTGGTGAACGGCGTCATCAGCCCTGAGCAGTTCTGCAGCACCCTGACCGTCAAAGCACAGGAAGCAAAAGACTAACCCGGTAACCCGGTAACCCGGACAGATGCGGGCCGGAAGGAAACGTAATCCCTTCCGCCCGTATTTTTTTGTCAGGATTTTACAGCCAAGCGCTCCGGCGTATAACTGAACAGAAAGGAACGTGATTGCATTGGCCAGGGTCAGACAACCCTACGGGAAGGTGGAAAAGCGGTATTTCAAGTGGATTTACCTCTTTCTGCTCCCTTCCGTCATCGTTTTTATCATGTTTTATGTAAAGCCGATCTGGACGATGGTCTGGACCTCTTTTACCAAATGGGACGGGTTTAACGACCCTTCCTTTATCGGCATGAAGAACTATGTCCGCGTGTTTACAAACTCCGCTTCGGCCATCTCCCTGAAAAACCTGCTCTATTGGTCGATCATCGCCATGACCCTTCATGCGGGCTTCGGCGTGCTGGTCGCCTTTGTGCTCTACCACCATCCAAAGGGCTGGAAGTTCTGCCGCGCGGTCTTTATGATCCCAAACGTCATTTCCGCGGCGGCCTGGGCGCTGATCTACCGCTTTCTCTTTGATGACCATGTGGGGCTTCTCAACAGCGCCATCCGCAGGATTTTCCCGGATTTTCATCTGCAGTGGTTTTATACCTCTCCGGCGGCTTTCTGGGCCGTCACCCTGACCTGGCTGTTTTACGCGGTCATTGTAACGCTGGTGGTGCTGCAGGATTTGATGGCGATCCCGGTTTCGATGGACGAGGCGGCCCATCTGGACGGCGCGACCGGCTGGCAGCTGACAAGATATATCCACCTGCCGCTCTGCCGGGGCGCCATCGGTACTTCGCTGCTCTGCTCGATCACCTCCCGTATCTCGATGTACGAGTGCATCGCCCTGACGACCGGCGGCGGTCCCGGCGACGATACCATGTCGCTTTCCGTCCTGCTGGTCCGCGCCATCACCGACTACAATTACGGCTTCGCCAACGCTATCGGCGTCATCATGTTTATCTTCGGCCTGATCATCATGGCCGTTATCAACAAGGTCTTCAAAATGGGCGAATCGGCGCTGAGTTGAGAAAGGGGATTTGTCATGGTAACAGGAAAAAGAGACTGGCGATGGTATCTGACCCGCGTGATGATGGTTTTTGTCATGATTTTTACGGTCGCCATCTCCGTATTTCCCATCATTTGGGTCATTTTCTCGTCCTTCAAGACCAACGCGGAGATACTGGGCGGCGCATTCACCCTGCCGACCAGCTTCAGCGTCGGCGCACAGGCTTATCAGTACCTTTTTGAAAAGTATAATTTTCTGCTGTATTTCTGGAACTCGCTGCTGATCGCGACGGTTTCGACCGCCGTTTCGCTCCTCATTTACGCCATGGGCGGCTATGTGCTGGCAAAGTTCCGCTTTCCGGGACGGGGCCTCCTCTTCGCCCTTTTTACGATCACAATGCTGGTGCCCGGCCACGCCAAAGCGCAGCCGATCATGCGCCTGATCATCGATATGAACCTCTACGATACCAAGACCGGCGTGATGCTGGTTTATCTTTCCAGCGGCATGGCCATGTCGATGTTTCTCCTCCGGGGAACCTTCCTCTCAATCCCGAAAGAACTCGATGAGTCGGCGATGCTGGACGGCGCAGGGTTTTTCCGGACTTTCTGGTCGATCAACCTGCCGTTGGCGAAAAGCGGCCTGTCGACGGCCGGGATTTTGATGTTTCTGGGTAACTGGAACGAGTACTTTTATGCGGCGCTGCTCACCTCCAGCGAGACCCACCGCACGCTGCCGGTGGCGCTGCAGTTTTTCAACCAGTCCTTCTCCTACGACTACACCAAGATGTTCGCGGCGCTGACCATCGTCGTCCTGCCGGGCATTATTCTGTATATGTGCGCCCAGGAGCAGGTGCAGCAATCGGTCGCCACCTCCGGCATGAAAGGGTGATTGATGATCTTTCTCCTGCCTTCGGCAGGAGAAAGATGTGGAGATTACGCCCAGGAGCAGGTGCAGCAATCGGTCGCCACCTCCGGCATGAAAGGGTGATTG
>CAMAJC010000011.1 GCA_945835425.1 uncultured Clostridia bacterium | reverse complement strand
GAATCAGGCTGACGGTCTCTTTAAACTCCTCGTAGGTTTCGCCGGGGAAGCCGACGATGATATCGCTGGTAAAGCTGACGCCGGGAATCGTCTTTTTCGCATAGGCGACCGTTGCCAGATACTGGGCGCGGGTGTAATGGCGGTTCATCGCTTTCAGCACCCGGTCGCTGCCTGACTGGACCGGCAGATGGATGTGACTGCATACTTTCGGCGTGCGGGCGATGACGTCGATCAACTCTTTGGTGCAGTCCTTCGGATGGGAGGTCATAAACCGCACCCAGAAATCACCCGGCAGGTTGCCGACCGCTTCCAGCAGCTGCGGGAAGGTGAGGTCGTCCTTTAAATCCTTGCCGTAGGAGTTGACGTTTTGTCCCAATAGGGTAATCTCTTTATATCCCTGCGCGATCAGCTCTTGTGCTTCGGCGAGAATGTCCGCCGAGCGTCTCGAGCGCTCTCTGCCTCTGACCAGCGGCACGACGCAGTAGGTGCAGAAGTTGTTGCAGCCGTACATGATCGGGAGGCCTGCCCGGACGCTGTCTTCCCGCAGAGTGGGCAGCCCTTCGGCAATGACCCCGTCCGAGTCTTCGGTATCAAAGACCCGTTTGCGCTTGCCCGGCTGGGCGTTTTGCAGCACCGAAAGCATCAGCTCCGGCAGTTTATGGAGCACATGGGTGCCGAAAACGAGGTCGACGGAAGGGAAGCTGCCGCGGATTTTCGCCGCGACGTGTTCCTGCTGCGCCATGCAGCCGCACAACCCGATCAGCATGTCCTTCCGGGAAGCCTTCTGGTGGGTAGCCTGTCCCAGGATGCCGAAGACCTTCTGCTCGGCGTTTTCCCGGACGGCGCAGGTGTTGTAGATGACGATGTCGGCGTCCTCCAGGTCGGAGGTAAACCCGCAGCCCATCTCCGCCAGCAGGCCCATGATCTTTTCGCCGTCGTTGACGTTTTGCTGGCAGCCAAAGGAATGGACCAGCGCTTTCGGCGTCCGCCCGTACCGCTGCAGCAGCAGCTCGCGGCACTGCTCGGTAAACAGCTTCTGGGCGTCGATTTCTATTTCACTAACGTATTTTGTATTCATAGATTCCCTTTCACAGGATAATTTTTCGCGTGTTACCCTATTATTATAGCCCACCGGTGCCGCAGTGTCAACTGGTATAAGATTGGAACGTCCCTCAACGGGATTCCTTTTTCCTGTTCAGAACGTCTGACGGACAGCCCGTTTTTCGTGCTTTTCGTCCATTGACAGCTGTCCTTCCGGCATGGTATTCTATAAAAAAATAAAAACTGAAGATCAGGAGGTATCATCATGACCATTCAGGACGTTATCAACAAGATTATTGCTTATCATCCCGCCCTTGGAGAGCGGGAAGCCGGAACCTGCGACACCATCAAAATCGGCGACCCGAGCGCTGAGTGCACCGGCGTCGCCACGGCGATCTACCCCTCTCCAGATGTCATCCGCAAGGCAAAAGCGGCAGGCTGCAACCTGATTGTGGTTCACGAGCCGTCTTTTTATTCCCATATGGATCAGCTGGACTGGCTGGAAGGCAACAGCGTTTTTGAGGCCAAGAAGAAGCTTTTGCTCGAAAACGGCATGGTTGTTTTCCGCGACCATGACCGCATCCATGCCCATATCCCTGACGGCATCTTTTACGGCGTCCTTACCGAACTGGGATGGCTGCCGTATCTGAAAACCAGTCTGGATAAGCCGGGCAATCCTGCGGACACCTTTATTGCTATCGCGGAACTGCCGGACGTACCGGTGAAAGAGGTGGCGGAGACGCTGAAGGAAAAACTGCAGCTGAAATCCCTGCGGATCATCGGCAATAAGAACACCATCGTCCGCAAAGCCGCTCTCGGCGCACACCTGCTGCCCGGCTCACAGAAGGCAATCCGGGAGCTGGATGAAAACAACATCGACCTTTATATCCCGCTGGAAGTGATCGACTGGGAGGTGCTTCCTTACTTTAAGGACGCGGGCCAGCTGGGGCTGAACAAGGCCTGCCTGCAGACCGGCCACTTCAACGGCGAGGAGCTGGGAATGAAATATGCGGTAGGCTGGCTGCGCGAGCTGGTAGAGGATAAAGTTCCGGTTGTTTACTGCTGCAATGAAGATATGTATGATTATATTTAAAAACAAATAGATCGGGAAAACCGCCGGTGTTATGAAAGACGCCGGCGGTTTTCTGTCATTTTTCCAGTGAAAACAGGCTTTTTTTCTGTCGTTTTGGTCGTTCCTACAAAGTTGATTTTTCGGGCCTGCAACTTTTAAAAACCCCTTGCATTTTTATACAGAACAGCTATAATGCTTGAAGACATAGAAAAAACAGGCAACTTTCCTTATGGAATGAATGGTGATGACATGAAGATTCTCGATCATTTTCGTCCGCGTTTGAAGGGGCTGCGCGCGACAATGGCGCTTCCCCGGCAGCAGCTGCTCCTGATCTTCGGGATCGAGGGCATCCTTTACCAGTTCGCCCAGTCGGTCAACAACTTCGGCAACAACCTCTACGCCCGCGGTCTCGGCGCGACCGACACCCAGATCGGTCTGGTGCAGACCGTCCCCAATGTGCTGGCGCTGATCCTGATGCTGCCCTGCGGCATCATCAGCGACCGCCTGCGCCGCAGCCGCACGGTTCCGGTGGCCTGCCTGACCATTATGGGCATCATGTACTTCTTTTACGGGTCGGTGCCGATGTTCGGTGCGCTGCGAATGTCTCTGTTTTTCGTTTTCCTTGGCATGACGGTCGCATCGGCAGTCCTTTATAACGCCCAGTGGCAGAACTTTTTCGGCGACGTCACGCCCCAGGGCGACCGCAACGGCGTCCTCGCTTTCCGCAGCCGGATCATGTTCTTTATCGGCGTATTGACCCCGCTTTTATGCGGTGCTTTCATGGCGTCCCGGCAGACGGCGGATGAAAAGCTGGTGGTTTTGCGGATATTCTATTATATCTGCGGCGTATTCGTCCTGCTGCAGGCGCTGGCGATCCGGCGGATTCCCTGTCCCGAGCGGACCGAAAAGGCGGAGCGGTTTTCTCCTGCCCTGGTGGGGCAGGCCTGCCGCGACGCATTCGGCAGCAGATACTTCCGGCGGTTTTTCGTCACCGGCATCCTCTTTTACGCCACCTGGCAGCTGGACTGGAGCATGTGGTTTATTCAGGAGACCCAGTACGCGAACATGACCGAAAGCCATCTGAGCATCATGAACGCCGTCACCTGCATCGCGCAGGTGGCTACAATCGGCGTTTATTCCCGGCTGATTCAGAAGAAGTCGGTTTATTTTGCGATGATCTTTGTCGAGATCGGCTACATTCTCGGCGCGCCGTTTGCCCTGCTGGCTATGTCGCCGCTCTTTTCCGCCGCGGCGAAGCCCTGGGCATTTATCGCCGGCGCGATTATCCCCAGTGCGCTGGAATGTGGGTTCAACCTCTGTCTGGTGCAGATGATGCTGGCGTCGGCTCCCCGGAAAAACCGCAGCCTGATCATCAGCCTGTATACGATGGTCACGACGACCTCCAACGCAGTCGTGCCGCTGCTGGGCGTCAGGCTGTATACGGCGCTCGGGTCTGACTGGGGCGCTGTGCTGAAATTTGACAGCATATTGATCGCTCTGCGGTTTGTTTCGCTGATAGAGATCATCTGGCTGTTCTTTGTGACCAGGAAGGAAGGGCGGCTGTTTGCTACCGACCCTGATTAAATTGCATAGGAAAGCTCTGGCTTATTCGACTTTGTTCCTTTTCGGAAATATGTCCATATCGCTTTTTCCCCGCCTTCGGCGGGGAAAAAGCCTTTGATCAGAGGTTTCATAGACAGATAAACGCGCCTTGCGGCAAAACAGGGCGCGTTTATCATTTTCTATCCGTTTGGGCCTTATAGTTTTGCACCTCTGCTCTTCTTGACATACTTTTTGATTTGCATTATACTTATTTAGATATAGACAATTTACGGAATCTCTGCCCAGTCAGAGCTTTTTACTTCCTAACAGAAAGGCGGATGCAGATGCAGACGCAGCGTATACAGATTGGCGGCATAAACGTCAACTACACCTTTCTCGATAACCGTCCGGATGCAGGCGCCCCCGCAGAGGAAACGCTCGTTTTCCTCCACGGCTGGGGAACCAGCATCGGGATTTATCCGCAGCTGCTCGACCATATGAGCCATTTCGTCCCGGTCGCGGCGATGGATATGCCGGGCTTCGGCGAGACGGCGGAACCGGATAAACCCTGGGGCGTGCCGGAATTTGCGGAGTTTGTCATTGATTTTATGCAGGCGCTCGGCTTAAAGCGGGTCATCCTGATGGGCCATTCCCACGGCGGCAGGGTCTCGCTGGAGATCGCGTCCCGAAAAGACCTGCCCTTAACGGTCACACGGCTGATTTTGATGGATGCGGCCGGTGTCCTGCCGAAAAAGACGCTCAAACAGAAACTCCGCCAGCGCCAGTACAAAATCTGCCGGAAAATCCTCGAAATGCCGCTCTGCCGGGTGCTCTACCCGGACGCGCTGGAAAACCTTCGCCGCAGCCACGGCAGCGCCGATTACCAGAACGCTTCTCCGCTGATGCGCCAGACGCTGGTCAAATGCGTCAACACCGACATGACCCCGAAGATGCCGGAAGTTTCGCAGCCGGCACTCCTCATCTGGGGCGAAAACGACACGGCGACCCCGATAGCCGACGGCGAGACGATGGAGCGGCTGATGCCGAATGCCGCCCTTATCAAGGTGCCGAATGCCGGCCACTATTCCTACCTCGACCAGTGGCCGCTGGTCTCCCGGGTGCTGGCCAGCTATCTGAGCGGGAAGGAGGGGTAATATGCTGGATATGATTTTATTTATTCTGCTGCTCATCGCCTGGCTGTGCAGCTTTGCAATGCTGACCGTGTACAACACCCATATGTTCCAGCTGAATTCCTATAAACCCCATGAACAGCGAGTGTGGTACAGGCAGAAATTCCTCCCGGCCTTTGTGGGCCGCAACCTCGGCGTACTGTTTACCCTGCCGCTTCTGATGTTCTGCGCCAGAGCGGGGATTATCCTGTCGATTCTTCTTTATGTATTAACAGCCTGGCTCGGACGGCCGCGGAAGGCAAAAAAGCCGCTGGTCTATACAGCCCGCGTCAAGCGGATGCTGACGACGGTCGGCGTGCTGACGGCGCTGACGCTCCTGGCGGTCATTCTGCTGCGGGGTTATCCGCTTCTCTGGGGCGCGATTCTGCCTGCGGCGCACTTTGTCTCCGGATTCTACGTCCTGCTTGCCAACTTTATCAACAAGCCCATCGAGAAGTCGATCAACAACTGGTATATTAACGACGCCAAGCGGATGATTGACGGGATGCCGAATCTCAAAGTCGTCGGCATTACCGGCAGCTACGGCAAGACCAGCGTCAAGTTCTTCCTGCGCAAGCTCCTTTCGGTCAAATATAACGTCCTGATGACCCCGGAAAGCTACAACACAACGATGGGCGTCGTCAAGACCATTCGCACTTCGCTCCGCGCCACCCACGAGATTTTCCTCTGCGAGATGGGCGCCCGCAATATCGGCGACATCAAGGAAATCTGCGACATCGTTTCGCCCGGCTTCGGCATCATCACCTCCATCGGTCCGCAGCACCTCGAAAGCTTCAAGACGGTCGACAACGTCATCAAAACCAAGTTTGAGCTGCGGGACGCGCTGCCGCAGGACGGCACCATTTTCCTCAACGGCGACAACGAGTATATCCGCTCGCAGGTTCCCGGCCGAAAAGCCGTCACCTACGGCATCGAAAACCGCGACTGCGATTATTTTGCGGAGAACGTCACCGTTTCGGCCAAAGGCTCGACCTTTACGATGCAGCGGGATGGGCAGGAATACACCTTTACGACCCCGCTGATCGGCAGCCACAACGTCCTCAACATCGCAGGCGCGATTGCCGCGGCCAATACCCTCGGCGTGCCGATGCAGGATTTGATTCCCGCAGTCCGGCAGCTGGAGAGCGTTCCCCACCGGCTGCAGCTGATCCGCGGCCGTCAGGCGCTGATCATCGACGACGCCTACAATTCCAATCCCAGCGGCGCCAAAGCAGCGCTGGACACCCTCGCGCAGTTTGACGGGGTCAAAATCCTTGTGACCCCCGGCATGGTCGAGCTGGGCACCAAACAGGCGGAATTAAACCGCGTTTTCGGCACCCAGGCCGCCGCAGTCTGCGATTATGTGGCCCTGGTGGGTGAGAAGCAGACTGAGCCGATCTATCAGGGACTTTTGGACGCGGGCTATCCCAAAGAGAAAATCTTTGTGGAGCACGACCTCACCTCGGCGCTGAAATCGGTTGAAAATCTCCGCACCGGCGGCGTACAGAAGATTGTTCTCCTGGAAAACGACTTACCGGATAACTTCTGACCCCTTTTATTCTCTATAATATCGATACTTACTGAAAGAAGGATTTTGCATGAAAATCAAACTGGGCGTGTTGTTCGGCGGCAAAAGCGTCGAGCATGAGGTTTCGATTATTTCCGCGCTGCAGGCCTGTAACAGCTTAAGCCGCGAGAAATACGAAGTCATCCCGATCTATATGACCAAGAAAAACGAGTTTTATGTCGGGCCTGAGATCGGCAACATCGAGAGCTACCGCCACGGCATCCCGGCGCTGCTCCAAAAAAGCCAGCAGGTGCTGATGATCCCGGCGAACGGACAGGTGCAGCTGCTGCGCTATCCGCTGAAAAAGCTGGGCAACAACCTCGTAAACACCCTGGACATCATTTTCCCGATTGTCCACGGTACCAACGTCGAGGACGGCGCGCTGCAGGGGTATCTGAAAACCCTCGGCATCCCCTTTGTCGGCTGCGACGTGCTGGCGTCGGCGCTGGGCATGGACAAATACATGATGAAATGCGTCTGGAAGGACGCGGGGCTGCCGGTGCTTTCCTGCCTGCGGGCTGACCATAAACATTACCTCGAAAACCCCGACGCGTTCCTTGATAAGGTGGAAGCGGAGATCGGCTATCCGGTCATCGTCAAGCCCATCGACCTGGGTTCCAGCGTCGGCATCCGCAAGGCCCTTGACCGGAATGAGCTTTCCGACGCCATGGACTATGCTTTCCAGTTCGCCCACAAGGTGCTGGTCGAGCGGGCTGTTCCGCACCTGAAGGAGATCAACTGCTCGATTCTCGGCGATTATGAATCCGCTGAGGCTTCCGAGTGCGAAGAGCCGGTCAGCAGCGACCGCATCCTGACCTATGAGGAAAAATACCTGCCCAAGGACGGCGGCAAGACCGGCGGCGCGAAGGGCGGCGGCGCTGGAAGCGCCAGCGAGGGCATGGCGAGCCTCTCCCGCATCATCCCCGCGAACATCACCGATGAGGAGCGCGCGTTCGTCCGCGAGACGGCGGTCAAAGCGTTCCAGGCGCTGGACTGCTGCGGCGTTTCCCGCATCGACTTTATGATGGACAGCGAGACCAGAGAAATCTGGATCAACGAGATCAACACCATCCCCGGCTCTCTTTCTTTCTATCTCTGGGAGCCGCTGGGGGTCAGCTATACCGAGCTGCTCGACCGGATGATCGCCCTCGCCCTCAAGCGCGACCGCGACCAGGCCGAGATCAGCTACGCTTTTGACACCAACATCCTCGCCGGGGTCAAGCTCGGCGGCACCAAGGGCAGCAAGCTGTAAGGAGGGACCGACATGGCCGAAAAAGCCTACAACATCAATCTCAAATACGACTGCTGGTCCAGCCAGTGCTGGTTCCTGGGCGAGGACAGCCCGGAGGCCGAAGCGCGGTTCATGGAAGCGCGGCAGCAGCTCCCTGCGCTGGCGGAAAAATGCCGCAATCCGCTGCAGTTTTCCCAGCGGGCCGCGGAACTGTTCAAAAGCTACGGCTTCGACCGGGTACATAAGTGATTCTTTGCAGGGAATGGGACGTTTCTCATTCCCTGTTTTGGTATACACATGTTTTGCATCTGTTCAAGATCGGCGGGATGGGAAACCCATCCCCTACAAGCTCTTTATCTGTTGTTTTTCCTGTTCGTAGGGGTCGGGTTTCCCGACCTGCGTCTTACCTGTTCTCCGGAGGATTATGATGACCCCAGAAATGATTTTGCTTATTGTCCTGCTGGTTTTGGTACTGGCCCTTTTGATTATTATGTTCAGTTTACTTTCCCGCAGTCGCCGGAGGGAACGTGCTTTAGAGGACAAGATTGCCGGGCTTTTGGAGGAACTGAGCGCAAAACAGGCCGACAGCCTGTCGGTGCTGCGCCACGAGCTGGCGGCTGAGACTGCGGTGCAGGTCAAAAATCTCGGCGACCTGCTGGTGATGAACCAGCAGACTGCGTCCGCTGCCCAGTCTGCCGGGCTGCTGGCGGTCGAGCGGCAGACGGCCTCGTCCATTGCGGCTCTCTCGGACGCAGTGCAGGGGATGCTGGCAGGGCAGGGACAGCGAATCAGCGCCCTGGAAGAAAGCCTGCGCGGGAACCTCTCGGAAATGCGCGGACAGCTCAGTCAAAGCATCCGGCAGATGCAGGAGAGCAACGAGAAAAAGCTCTCGGAAATCCGCCAGACGGTCGACGAGAAGCTTCAGACGGCGCTGGAAAAGAAGATGAACGACTCCTTCAAGCAGGTCAGCAGCCAGTTGGAGCAGGTCTATAAAGGCCTCGGCGAGATGCAGGCCCTGGCAGGGAGCGTCGGCGACCTGAAAAAGGTGCTCAGCAATGTCAAGACAAGAGGTATCCTCGGCGAGATTCAGCTGGGCGCGATTCTTTCGGAAATCCTCGCGCCGGAACAGTATCTGACCGATATTGCCACCGTTCCCGGCTCCAAAAACCGGGTCGAGTTCGCGATCCGGATGCCGGGAGAGGACGGACGGCAGGTGCTGCTGCCGGTGGATTCCAAGTTCCCGGCTGACTGCTATGTCCAGCTGCAGGACGCCTATGACAGCGGCGACCCGGAGAAGGTGAAGGCTGCCGGAGCCGTCCTCGAAAGCCGCATCAAGTCCTTTGCGAAGGATATTCACGATAAGTATATCGCGCCGCCGGACACGACCGCTTTCGGCATCATGTTCCTGCCTTTTGAAGGGTTGTATGCGGAGGTCGTAAACCGCGGGCTGGTCGAGGCGCTTCAGCGGGAGTATCAGGTAAACGTCGCAGGCCCGAGCACCATGGCGGCGCTGTTAAACGCCCTGCAAATGGGCTTTAAGACCATCGCCATCCAGAAGCGCTCTCAGGAGGTCTGGCAGCTGCTGGGTGCAGTCCGCACCGAGTTTGACCGGTTTACCGAGGTGCTTTCCTCCGCGCAGAAGCGGCTGCAGCTGGCCGGAGACGATCTGGACAAGCTGGTCGGCGTCCGCACCCGCGCGATAAACCGCCGTCTGCGGGAGGTCGAGCGGCTGGAACCGGATGCAGCCCGGGAGCTGCTGGACGAATAAAAGCAGAAAATGACAGGACAGCTACCCTTCTCCCTGCTATAATGATGTTGTAAAGAGCGAAAGAAAGGAGCGGAAACGATGGAATGGACCCGGAGCTTACGGCAGGCGATCAATTATATGGAGACCCATCTGCTGGAGGATATCGGCGCGGAGGAGGTCGCCGCAGCGGTGCACATCTCCCCGTTTTATTTTCAGAAGGGCTTCAAAATCATGACCGGCCTGACCGTCGGGGAATACATCCGCGGACGGCGGCTGTATATGGCGGCGCTGGACCTGCTGGCAGGAGACTGTCCGGTGATCGAGCTGGCCTACCGCTACGGCTATGATACGCCGGAGAGCTTCACCAAGGCTTTCTCCCGTTTTCACGGCGTTTCCCCGTCCCAGCTGCGCGGCAATTCCCGGAAAATCCGCACCTTTCTTCCGCTGAAGATCACCATTCAAATACAGGGAGGCAATGACATGGATTACAGAGTGGAACAGATGGAGGCATTTCAGATCATCGGGTTTAAGCGGGAATTTGCTTATGACAGCAGTTTTCAGAAAATCCCGCAGTTCTGGGATGAATTTAACGCCGGTTGCAGCCGTCTTCCGGCAGACGCAGCCGAAACGGTAGAGCGCTGCATGATCGGAGAGTTCGGCGTCTGTCTGGAGGATATGCCGGGGACAGGGAAGTTCCATTACATCATCGGCGGACGGTATGACGGCGGCGCAGTGCCGGAAGGGATGGAGGTCGTCGAAATCCCGGGCGCCTTATGGGCCAAGTTTACCTGCACCGGTCCGCTGCCCGGTTCGCTCCAGTCGGTCAACGAGCGGATTTTTAAAGAATGGCTGCCGGGCAACCCGGACTATGAATTTGCGATGGATATGAACATCGAATGGTACTCCGCAGGGGATATGTCGTCGGCGGATTATGAAAGCGGCATCTGGATTCCGGTGCGCAGCAAAAAATGAGGATAATTGCCCGCAGGCTGGGAATGTTCACCCCAGTCTGCGGGCGTTTTTTGCCTTTCCGCAGCAAAAATGTCTGCGCATCCATGTCCGCACACTCTGGACAGCCGTCGGCCCGTATGCTATAATGGGAATACACACGGACAAAGAAAAGAATATTTCCGCTCTGCATACGGCGCGGAAAAAATTGAGGGAAAAACTATGAGAGCATTTTTGATCGATTTTGAAAATGTCAAATCCGCCGGTCTGGTCGGCATCGAGACCCTCGGCATAGACGATCAGGTCGTCATCCTGTACAGCGTCAACTCCAACACCATCAGCTTTGAGATGCATCAGAAGATCATGAGCTGCGCGGCCAATGTCGAGTATTATCAGATCCGCCGGGGTGGGAAAAATTCGCTGGATTTCCAGCTGTCCAGCCTTTTGGGGTATCTCCTGGCCAGCGGGCTGTACACCCATCTGTACATTATCAGCAACGATTCCGGCTTTGACGCTCTGTACGATTTCTGGACCAGCCAGTATATCCCCACCGACTGCATCGTCTACCGCCGTCCCAATATCGCCATGGCGGTCGCCCACAGCGCACTGAGTGTCCGTCCCAGCGCCGTGCCTGTGCCTGCGGAGGACGTGGACGAGGTCGATGTGACCGTAAACGACAGCGGCGCCTATGCCCAGTTTGAGATCGCCCAGGA
This sequence comes from uncultured Clostridia bacterium, assembly GCA_945835425.1. Classification (GTDB taxonomy): domain Bacteria; phylum Bacillota; class Clostridia; order Oscillospirales; family Ruminococcaceae; genus Faecivivens. The sequence continues at coordinate 4,801 of CAMAJC010000011.1, read as the reverse complement.
GGAGCCTGTGGAGATTCAGGCCGAAGAGGTGGCGCCGGAGGAGACGTCCGGTGAGGAAGAGCAGCAGCCCGATGCGGAGGAGCAGCCGATGGACGACGCGGAAACTGCGGCGATCCTGGCCGCATTGCAGGCTGCCCAGCTGGAAGCAGAGGAAAAGGCTGCTGCGGAAGCGGCTGCCGCAGCCGTCAGAAACAGCGGGATGAGCGCCGCAGCCCGGATGAGACAGGCGGAGCTGGACGAAGAAGAGGACGCGACCTTTGCACCCTCCTCCCTGCCGGAACCGGAGACAGCGCCGCAGGAAGCCGCACCGCAGGAAACTCCTGCCGAGGAAGAATCCCATTCCCGCCGCCGCCGCGGCCGTCCCAGACGCAGCAAATCCGATAAGGAAGCCGCTGCCCAGGGAGAAGAGCCGCGCCGAAAGGCAGACCCTGCCCAGATCGCCGCGATCAGCGCGAAGCTGGAAAGCGAGCTGGCCGACGTCTGCAGCAAGGAGCAGCGCAGCGCGGTCGCCGAGGAGATTCTGCTGGCGGAAGGCAAACAGGAGTTTTACCGCGCCATCATCCGCCGTTTCGGCCAGAAAAAGGGCCTGATTGTCTACAAGGCGGTCAAGTCGGATTTCGCGGCGCTGAAAAAGAAATAATCATTTGATTTATCGACAGCTAAAGCAGCCTGTTCACCACAGGCTGCTTTAGTTTGTCGATAAAATCGGAAGTAAGCCCTCTCAGTCAGCCTAACGGCTGCCAGCTCCCCCAAAGTGGGAGCCTTTGGCAAAAACAGAAAGTTTCACAAATTCCGGTCAATCCTGTCTCTACCCGGATGTTGCCAAGGCCTCTCCCTTTGGGATGAGGTGCGTTTTCTTTGAAAACATCGGAGAGGGCGGGAAGGACCCTAACTTTTTCGACAGTCTAAAGCAGCCTGTTTACCGCAGGCTGCTTTTCTTTTGCTTTAAAAGGTTGACAGATTTTACCTGCCGTGCTATAATTGTTGCAGTCGCAACTGTTGCAACCGCAACAAACGCAAAACTGCTTTTGGGGAATATCTGCCGCGCCGGATGGCGGAACGCAAATCAGAGTTCCCCGGGGAAAGGAAATGTATATGGACGGAATCATGAAATATATCAACCGCATGACCCGCTGCAGCAACTTTTACCGCACCCAGCAGCTCCAGGACACCGGCATCAGCGGCGTGCAGTGCGTCTACCTGATGCGCATCAGCCGCCAGCCGGGCATCTCCCAGGACCAGCTGGCCGGGCAGCTGTATAAAGACAAAAGCGTTGTCGCACGGCAGCTGGCGACTCTCCAGCAGGCTGGCTTTGTCCGCAAGGAGTCTTCGCCCACCGATCGCCGGGTGCAGCAGCTCTACCCGACCGAAAAGACGATGGAACTGTTGCCGCGAATCCGGGCGGTGCTGGAACAGTGGGATGAGATATTGACCCGCGGCTTCAGCGAGGAAGAAAGGGAGCAGGCGCTCTCCCTTCTGCGGAGAATGTATGAAAACGCGGAAAACGAGCTGCACCGCAGCGGCGAAAATCCAAAGGAGAAAGGAGCGGACAACCCATGAAAAAACTGCTGCAATATATCCGTCCGTTTCTTCTGCGGATGACAGGCGGATTTTCGATCAAGTTCCTCGGTGCGCTGATGGACCTCTTGCTGCCGTGGATGCTCTCTGCCGTTATTGACGACGTCATTCCGACCGGGAATGTGGGCCGGATCGTCCTCTGGGGCGGTCTGATGATCCTCTGCTCCGGCGCGGTTTTTGCCTTCAACGTCATCCCCAACCGGATGGCAGCCCATGTGGCGCGGGATATCACCGAAGTCGTCCGGATGGACCTTTACGAAAAGACCTCCACCCTCTCCTGCGCCCAGGTCGACAGAATCACCATCCCGTCCTTGATTTCCCGTATCACGACCGATACCTATAACGTCCACCGGATGCTGAACATGATGCAGCGGCTGGGCGTCCGGGCGCCGATTCTGCTGATCGGCGGTATCATCGTCACTATGGCGATGGAGCCGCGATTGGGTGCTGTTCTGGTGGCGATGATGCCGCTGATGGGCTTTACCATCTGGTTTATCTCCAAAAAAGGCATCCCGATGTACACCGTGACCCAGCAGAAGGTCGACCGGATGGTGCAGACCGTCCGCGAAAACATCGTCGGTATCCGCATTATCAAAGCGCTCTCCAAGGAAAGCTACGAGCGGGAACGTTTTGACAAGGTAAACGGCGAGCTGTCCAAACAGGAGACCAAAGCAGGCGTCACCATGGCGGCGACCAACCCGCTGATGAACCTGTTTCTCAACAGCGGTCTGGTGCTGGTCATTCTGCTGGGCGCATACCTTGTCTGGAGCGGCGTCACCCAGATCGGCAAGATCATCGCTTTCCAGAGCTATTTTACCATCATCCTAAACGCCATGATCTCCATCTCCCGTATGTTTGTCATCCTCTCCAAGGGCACCGCTTCGGCCGACCGCATCGCCGAGATCCTCGACCTGCCGAGAGAGCTGGAGACGTCCCTGACCGATGGACAGAGGGAGGAAAGCGCGTCGGCGGACGAGTTTATCGCTTTTGATCATGTCAGCTTTTCCTACCTCGGCCAGAAGGACAACCTCACCGACATCAGCTTCACCCTCAAAAAAGGCGAGACGCTGGGCATTATCGGCTCCACCGGCAGCGGCAAGTCGACCATCGTCAGCCTCCTGATGCGGCTGTACGACGTCACCGGCGGACAGGTGCGGATAAACGGCATCGATGTCCGCCATATCCCCGAAGAGCAGCTACACAAGATGTTCGGCGTCGTTTTCCAGTCGGACGTCCTCTTTGCCGACACGATCAAGGAAAACATCGCTTTCGGACGGCGGCTCAGCATGGAGCAGATCGAAGACGCCGCCAGACAGGCACAGGCGGAGGAGTTCATCCTCTCCCGGGAAGACAGCTTTGAGTCCCAGCTCGCCATCCGCGGCAGCAACCTCTCCGGCGGTCAGCGGCAGCGGCTGCTGATTGCGCGCGCTCTGGCGGGCCAGCCGCCGATTCTGGTGCTGGACGACTCCTCCTCGGCGCTGGACTATAAGACGGATGCCTCTCTGCGGCAGGCCATCCGGGAAAACCTTGTGAATACCACCTCCATCATCATTGCCCAGCGAATCAGCTCGGTCATGCAGGCCGACCATATCCTTGTGCTGGAAAAAGGGGAAGCGATTGGCTACGGCACCCATCAGCAGCTGATGGAAAGCTGCGAGACCTACCGGGAGATCGCCGGGAGCCAGTTGGGAGACGGCAAGCTCCATTCGTCCCCTGTTGAAAGCGGAAAGGAGGCTTTCGCATGAACCGCAACGGTATGACTTCCCGCGCCGCCAGTCTGCAAAAAGGCGTGCCGGATAAACCCAAAATGAAAACGACGCTGATTTTGCGGCGGTTGTGGAAGTATCTCTATAAATTCAAGCTGCTGCTGATTGCGGCGCTCTGCCTGACTCTTTTGAGCAATATCCTCGCGCTGGTCGGCCCGCAGTTGTCCGGCAGAGCTGTCGATGCAATCCACGGCGTCGGGGACGTCGATTTTCCCGTCGTCTTCCGCTGCGCCGGGCTGATGCTGCTCTGCTATGTCCTTTCGTCGGCTTTTGAGTGGCTGCTGTCGACGATGCTCATCAAACTCAGCCAGAAGATCGTCTTCCAGATGCGCAAGGACGTTTTCGACCGCCTTTCCACCCTGCCGGTCAGCTTTTTCGACCGCCATCAGACCGGCGACATCATCAGCCACATCTCCTACGATATCGACACGGTCAACACCTCCCTTTCCAACGACCTGGTGCAGATCTGCTCCAGTATCATCACGGTGGTCGGGTCGCTGATCATGATGCTGCGGATCAATCCGCCGCTGGTGCTGGTTTTCGTGGTGACGGTGCCGATTTCGATCCTGTTCACCCGCTATATGTCCAAAAAGGTCCGCCCGCTTTTCAGCCGCCGCAGCGCCCGGATGGGCGAGCTGAACGGCTATACCGAGGAGTCGATCTCCGGCCATAAGACCATCAAGTCCTACCATCAGGAGGAGACGATGAACGCCCGGTTTGCCGAAAAGAATACGGCAGGCTGCGACGCTTATTATAAGGCGGACTACGCCTCTGCCGGTATGGGCCCGTCGGTCAACTTTATCAACAACCTCTCCCTGTCGTTGATTTCGGTATTCGGCGCGCTGCTCTACCTTTTCGGCGGACGGTTTGCCCTGACCCTGGGCGATCTGTCCTCCTTTATCCTCTATTCCCGCAAGTTTTCCGGCCCGATCAACGAGATTGCAAACGTACTCAGCGAATTGCAGTCGGCGCTGGCGGCAGCCGAGCGCGTGTTCCTGCTACTGGACGAGAAGCCGGAACCGGCGGACGCGGCTGGCGCAGAGGAACTGACGGTAAAAAATGGGGAAGTGGACATGGAGCATATCCGGTTCGGTTACCTGCCGGAAAAGGAGATTATCCACGACCTGACCCTAAACGCAAAAGGAGGGAGCCTCACCGCCATCGTCGGCCCGACCGGTGCAGGCAAAACCACCCTCACAAACCTCCTGATGCGCTTTTATGACCCCCAGAGCGGCACCATTTCCATTGACCGGCAGGATATCCAGTCGGTGACCCGAAAGAGCCTGCGGCTGTCCTATGCGATGGTGCTGCAGGAGACCTGGCTGTTTACCGGCACCATCCGGGAAAATATCGCCTACGGACGCCCGGATGCGACATTGGAGCAGGTGCAGGAGGCCGCCAAAGCCGCCCATATCCATGACTTTATCATGGCCCTGCCAAACGGCTACGACACCCTC
>CAMAJC010000010.1 GCA_945835425.1 uncultured Clostridia bacterium | reverse complement strand
TAAATAAGAAATAGACAGACTGTGCTCCTCCAACCATGATACGGAAAGCCCCCGGTATTTTGCCGGGGGTTTTTCGTGTGCATGAAAAAACCGCCGCTGACTATAGCGACAGCGGCGGTTTTCTTCCTTATAATAGATTACCGGAGAGCGGCTTCTTCCGCAAGGTCTTCTTCGGTGATCGACCAGTCTTTGTAATAGCAGCGCATATCCTGCTCATTGATCTCCCGCAGCACCCGGCAGGGATTGCCGACGGCGACCGAATTGGCAGGGATATCCTTGGTGACGACGCTGCCTGCGCCGATGACGCTGTTTCTGCCGATGGTGACGCCCGGGCAGATCACGCTGCCTGCGCCGATCCAGCAGTTATCCTCGATCGTGACCGGCAGGGCATACATATAGCCGCGGTAATTGGGGTTGACCGGATGGCCGACCGTCGCGATGGTGACCGCAGGGCCGAACATGACCTTTTCGCCGATGGTGATGGTCGTATCGTCGACAAAGTTGCAGTTGAAGTTGATGTAGGTGCCCTTGCCGAGCTTGATATTGTAGCCGTAGCAGAAATAAAGCGGAGGCTCGATCCACGCCTGGGTGTCCTCGCCGAAGATTTCTTTCATCAGCCGGACGCGCTCGTCTAGGGTGTCTGGTCCGGTGGCGTTGAGGGCGATCATCCGCCGTTTGGCCATGGCCCGGTCCTCCGGTAGCCCCTCGCAGTAATCGGTAAACAGTTTTCCGGACGCGATTCTTTCACGCATTGTCATAAATATGCTTCCTTTCTATATGTCGATATTTATTCTTCCTCGGCAGCGGCGCTGTCGCGGGTTAAGTTTTTGAGCCAGTGACCCTTGCGGTAATGGCGGACGACCGCCGGAATCTTGACAAATTCGTCCAGCGAGAGCACCAGGAAAACCGCCACCGGTTCCCATTTCAGCACAAAGGCGGTCAGCAGTCCCAGCGGAATGATCACGACCCACATGGTGATCAGGTCGCAGAACATGCCGAACTTGGTGTCGCCGCCGGCACAGAAGATGCCGCCGACTACCGTGCTGTTGAAGGATTTGCCGATGCAGTAGACCGCGCTGATGTAAAACATCTGCCGGAGGTACCCCGACGCCGTTTCGCTGAGGGATGTGAAATGGAAAACCAGCGGACGCGCCAGCAGCATCGTTCCCCCTGCCAGGGCGCCGAAGACGAGCGCACAGATGCAGAGCAGTTTCCCGGTCGTCCGGGCGTTTTCCAGATCGTTGCGGCCCAGCTGTTGGCCGACCAGGATGCTGCCGCCTGCGATGCCGGAGCAGACGACGATCGCGAGGTTGCGCACGGTCGAGAGGATCGCGTTGGCCGCGACCAGGTCGGAGCTGAGATGGCCCATGATGGCGGAAACGGCTGCGACGCCGCCGCCCCAGATGATGTAGTTGAGCTGCATCGGCGCGGTCTTTTGGCCGTAGTCGGAGAAGAGCGTCTTATCCGGGTGGAGCAGGTGGGCTTTTTTGAGCCGTACCGGGCTTTTGGCCGTGACTGCGGCGCTCCAGACCAGCTCAAGCAGCCGCGCTGCACAGGTGCTGACGGCGACCCCTGCCGCGACAGCCTGCGGATTTCCCGGGAAAAGGATAAAGATGCAGACGGCGTTGAGGATGATGTTGCAGATCAGGCTGGATGCGGAAATATAGGTGCTCCTGGAAGCCCGGCCGGTGTTTTTCATCAGGGCCAGGAACATCTGGGAGACGCTCATCAGCAGGTAGGACGGCGCCAAAGCCCGCAGGTAGATTTTTCCCAGCCCGATCAGCGCCGGGTCGTTGGTGAAGATGCGCAGCAGCAGCTCCGGGACAGCTTCCGACGCGGCGAAAAAGAGGAGGGACACCCCAAAGGAAAGGCCGGTCGCGATCGCCAGAATCCGCTCGACCGCACCCGGGTCCCCTTTGCCCCAGTACTGGGCCGCGAGGATGGACAGGCCGCCGGAGAGACCCAGGAAAAACAGCTGCAGCACAAAGGTGATCTGCCCGGCGATGGACACCGACGACATCACTTCCTGGCTGACGCTGCCCAGCATCATGACGTCCGCCGCGTTTACCGCCGCGCTGATCAGGCTCTGCAGGGCGATGGGAATTACCAGCGCACAGAGGGCGCGCAGCAGACTTTGTTCTTTACTGTTTGATTTTTCTGCCATAGGATCATACCTCCTAATATAAAAATCTGGTTTTCTGATTATGATTATACCGCATTTATCTTGACATTTCTTCCAATAACAGATAGAATAGTATAACAATCCTGTATTTTACCCGAGGGAGGCTTGATGATGTCCGAGTTTTTTAAAGTGCGGGAAGATCAGTCTGAAGATTTGATTTATGATACGCCCGATCTTCCAGTCCGCGTCCGGCAGGGAAGGCTGTCGCTGTTTGACCAGTATGCCGCCCAGTGCCACTGGCACAACGATTTTGAATTTTTGTGGGCGGTGAGCGGCCCGATTTCCTATTTTGTCAACGGCAAGACGGTGCAGCTGGAAAAGGGAATGGGCATCTTTGTCAACAGCGGGCGGCTCCATTACGGTTTCTCCGACGACCGCGCCGATTGTGTTTTCCGGTTTGTCGTCGCCGACCCGGCTCTGCTGATGGGGAACACGCGGATTTCTTCCCGGCTGTTGCTGCCGCTGATCAAGGGAGAGGATTACCGGCTCCTCGACCCGGAAAAACAGGCCGACGGGCTGATCTTAAACACCCTGCAGAAAATCTTTTACCTCAGCCAACAACGCGGTCCGGGCTACGAGCTGGACATATTGGGGCAGTTTTCTCTGCTTACGGCAGAGCTTTGCCGGCTGCAGGATATGGACCGGCAGATTCTGAACAGCAAAGAGCAGGACATCGTCAAGGATATGGTCGCTTATATACAGGAGCATTTAGAGGAAAAGATCACCCTCGCCTCCATCGCCCAGGCAGGCGCCGTCTGCCAGAGCAAATGCAGCAGCCTTTTCCGCACCTATCTAAACCAGTCGCCCATCCAGTTTCTCCAGCGGGCGCGGGTTAGCAAGGGAATCCGCTTGCTGGCCGACGACGAGAAAAGCATCACCGATATCGCCCTGGCCTGCGGTTTTAACAGCGCCAGCTATTTTATCGAGACCTTCCGGCAGGCGACCGGCATGACCCCGCTGGCCTTCCGGAAGAAGAAGCGGCTGGATAATAAAGAGATATAAAAAACAGGGGTTCCGGAAGCCGTTCCCGCTGCATATGATGCAGCAGGAAGGCCGCGCTGCGTAAAATAGTCAAAGAACGTTTACATTTAATTTATCGACGAAAGGCTTGACATTCCCTTAACCATTGCGTATAATAAAGATACTCTTTGCACTGCATACCAATCTACAGTACAAACTGAACAGGCCAGAGTGGTCACACTCGGAGCCGGGTCGCGCAAGTGACAGTGGAAATGATTGCCCACGGGACAGTAAGCTACATTACTGGGTTCGTGGGCATTTTTTTATCCAAAGCCCACGAAACGCAAGTGCCATAGAGTTATCTGCGGGAGCGCCGCCGGAAGAACGGACGCTGCCGAAAACATGGGAGGTAACTGTTATGGAAAACTGTCAAACGATTTCGGGACGCTCGGATTTTGAACAGGCCGCCACAAAGGTGTCGATGGTCAGCGTCATCGGCAATCTGCTCCTGTCGGCGTTCAAGGCGATCGCCGGTATCCTCGCCCATTCGGGAGCCATGGTCAGCGACGCGGTTCATTCGGCGTCCGACGTGCTGAGCAGCATCATCGTCATCATCGGCGTCAGGCTCTCGGCAAGGGCTTCGGACGATGACCACCCCTATGGGCACGAACGGTTTGAATGTGTCGCAGCCATCGTCCTGGCGGTCATTCTGTTTATTACCGGGCTGTTCATCGGCATCGGCGCGTTGGAGGACATTACCGGCGGCAACTATCAGGAGCTGGCGGTTCCGGGAGTTTTGTCCCTTGTCGCCGCGGCCGTCTCGATCGTCTGCAAGGAGGGCATGTACTGGTACACCCGGGCTTATGCGAAAAAGTACGATTCCGGCGCATTGATGGCCGACGCCTGGCACCACCGCAGCGACGCCCTTTCTTCCGTCGGTGCGCTGATCGGCATTGCCGGAGCGCGGATGGGGTACCCGGTGCTCGACCCGGCGGCCAGCCTGGTGATCTGCCTGTTTATCGTCAAGGCCGCCTACGATATCTTTAAGGACGCGATTCAGAAGATGGTCGACCATTCCTGCGACCGGCAGACGGAAGAAGCGCTCCGTGCCTGCGCGGGCAGGCAGGAGGGCGTTCTGCGGGTCGACATGCTGCACACCCGGGTGTTCGGCAACAAGATTTATGTGGACATCGAAATCTGCGCCGATGGGGAACAGTCCCTCGCCCAGGGACATCTGATCGCCGAACGGGTCCACGACGCGATCGAAAAGGAGTTCCCGAAGGTTAAGCACATTATGGTCCATGTCAATCCCGATTGCCCGGAAAATTGTCCGGAAACCGCATAATTATATCAGAGGTTCCTTAGAAAAAAGGTGCGCCGGGTTCGGTATAAAAACTGAACCCGGCGTTTCATATGCAAGGGAATATGGGAAGTTGTACATACACACTTTACATTGTAAAAGAAAAAGGGTATAATATATTTATATGGAAGAAACTGCGAAGGCGGGTGGGCGTCTGTACCCACCCCGCTTTTGCTGTATGGGAGGAGAAACGTTATGATTGATCTGAGGGGGTTTATAGACGCCGCAACGCCGCTGCGTGCTTTGGGCGTCGTCGTTACGCAGAACGGGCAGGAAATAGCCCGCCATACCTGGGAGGGCGCCTGCCGGCGGAATATCTATTCGGCCACCAAGAGCTTCACCTCGGCGGCGGTGGGCATCGCCGTCCGGGAAGGGCTGTTGTCCCTGGAGGAAAAGCTGACCGATGCCTTTGCGGAGGATATGCCGGCGGAGGTGTCCGAAAATCTGCAAAAAGCTACTGTGCGCGACCTGCTGACCATGTGCCTGGGGCAGGGGAAAGGCTTTCTGATGGGAGAAGACCGCCCGTATTATGCGGATCCCGACTGGGCAAAGCTCGCCCTGGCCCAGCCCTTTGTCTATGAGCCGGGCACCCGGTTTGTCTATAACAACACCGGCCCTTATCTGGCAGGGCTTTTGGTGCAGCGGCGCGCCGGGTGCGACCTGGTGCATTATCTGCTGCCGCGGCTGTTTACGCCCATGGGGATTCAGCGTCCGACCTGGGAGACCGACCCGCTGGGCAACAATTTCGGCGCAGGCGGGCTGTTTCTGACGCTGGACGAGCTGCATAAGTTCGGGCTCTTGTATCTGCAGGACGGCTGCTGGAACGGACGGCAATTGGTTCCGGCGGAGTGGGTCCGGGCTTCCACATCCCGGCAGGTCGAAAACGACCGGGACGGATACGGCTATGGATATCTCTTCTGGGGCGGTGAGGAAGGCTCCTTCCGCGCCGACGGCAAGTACGGCCAGTTTTCCATCCTCCTGCGGGAGAAAAACGCGGTCGTGACCATAACGGCGGAATCCCGCGCGGCCGGAAAACTGCTCCATGCGGTTTTTACCGAAATTTTCCCGCAGCTGTAAGGCAAATTGGGAAAATAATGGTACACAAATCGAAAAAAATATGCTATAATAAATACATATCTGCAAATTTTGGAAAGGAGGGCCGCGCCCATGGAGAAGATTTACCGGCAGTTTCTGGCATCGTATCTGTGCGTCTGCCTGATACCGCTCCTGCTGTCGCTTTTCACGATTGTCAAGCTGGAAAAGAACGTCCAGGACTCCATTATCCGGGATCAGGAAAGCGTCATCCTCGATACCCAGCATGAAGTCGACCGGGACCTCAGCGACGCCGTCGACGCGGCCAGCATCCTCTCCAAAGAGGCGATGGTCAAGACGCTGGCGCAGAAACAGACGATCTCCGGCATGGAGCTTCACGACCTCTGCAAGCTGATCGACGTCTTTTCCACGACGGTGAACCAGAAGTCGGCTTATTACCGCGGCTTTTGCTACTTTTACCGCAACGATTTTCTCGTCTCCAACATCCGCACCTATCATCCCGAGCAGAACGACCTCTTTGCCTGGGATTTGGATGTCGAGAGCGACGCCTTTTATCAGCTGCTGCAGCAGGAACGGATGCCGTCCAGCATCCAGACGATATTTAATAAGGAAGGCGAAGGGTACATCCTCGTGCTGCGCAATGTCTATGACAGCCGGTATACCGAGCGGCTGGCCTGCGTCGGCATTGTGATGCAGGTGGAGGAGGAACTGATGCGCTGGCGAAGCGACAGCACCGAGGCCTTTGTCATGGACAAGGACGGCCAGCTGATCTACGGCGGCGACCGGGCACAGGCGGTCTGCGCGGAGGTGGCTCTGAGCGGCGTGACGGACGGCCAGCTGAAAATCGACGGGGACGATTACCTCTACACCGTCTCTCCCTCCAAGCTCAGCGGTATGCAGTACGGTTTTCTGACGATGAAGGATATCTATTATGAGAGCATCCGGGCGCTGCGGTTCCAGATGCTGATCGAAATCATCGTCTATTTTGCCGTCGGGATTTTGATCGCCGTTTTCCTCAGCCGGAAGACCTGGACGCCCTTTGAGAGCGTGTTGCCGGCCATTTCATCCTCCTCCGGAGAGACGCAGGAAGATGAATATAAGTCGATGAAAGGCTTTGCCCACGCCCTGAAAGGGCTTGCGCAGGAAAAGCAGTCGCTGGAAAACCGGCTGGAGCAGACCCGGGAACAGGCCCGCATCGGCTACATCGCCCGGTATTTAAACGGCACGACCGACGACCCGGCTTTCCTCTCCCAGTACATCGAGGAGGGGCAGCCCTACCGGATGCTGCTGTTTTCGATCATCGAGCCGGAAAAGTCGGAGTTTTTTGTCAATGTCCCGCAGGATAAGTATGTCGAGACGATGGAGTCCATGTACTACGCGGTGCGCAACATCCTGGAAGAGATCTTTTTCGCCAAACAGGGCGGCGTCAGCCTGGAGATCAACGACTGCCTGGTCATGCTGGTGCAGGGCACGCCTTCCCGGGATGAGGTCAGGCAGGCGGTGAAGACGGTGCAGCAGGCCCTGTCCCTGCCAATCACCTGCTATATGAGCGACCCCTGCCTCCATCTGACTGACGCGCCGAGCGCCTGGCGGTGGATCGAGCGCGCCTATCATGACGACCTGTTCTGGCAGTCGCGGCGCGAACCGGGCGTCTGGATGGCCAGCAGGGTGCTGTATAACAAGAACTACCGGGCTTACGGGGACTTCCTCGACCATCAGAAGAAGCTGGCCGGGTATTTGGAAAGTGAAAACTACCCCAAAGCCCGCAAGTGCCTGCAGAGCATCATCGACGACGACCTGTCCGACCGCAGCCAGCCCTTTGAGATCATCCACAGCCGGTACGCCGGCGTCGCGGAGCTGCTGCTGTCCCACCTGCCGGAGGAAAAGCGCGATATCGCCAAGGGCGTCCCATACCACACAACAGCGGACGAGATACAGGTCCAGCTGCTGGATATGTTTGACCAGGTTCAGGGGAAGAAGCCGGAAGCGGTGATCCCTGACAATAAAAATACCCAGTGGGCGCAGGAGGTCCAGGCCTATATCCGCGGCAATTACTACGACCCGGCTCTGAACGCCAGTATGATCGCGGAGCATTTCAGCATGAACCTTTCGACCCTCAGCCGCCGGTATAAAAATACAGTCGGCCATGGAGTGCTGGACGAGGTGCATATGGTGCGGCTGGAGGCGGCGAAGAAGCTGCTGGAGGCGGGCGTCAATGTCCGCGAGACAGCCGAGCGCACCGGGTATGTCGAATCCCGGGCGATGATCCGCGCCTTCAAGCGGTACGAGGGCGTGACGCCCGGACAGTACGCCGACAAGGATTAAGCGCGGCGGAATGAATATAAAACTGAATAAAAACGGAAAGCGGAGTGCAGGGATGTATTCCGCTTTTTTGCGTTTTTGGCGGGATAAATTGCACTGCAAAAAATGGAAACATGTCCCGCAAGCCCCGGAAAAACGGTTTACCGCAGATTTTCATGGCGTTGGAATGGAGCTTTTTTGACGAAAATTGACGTTTATTTCTCTTCAATTATTGGCTCTTTAAATTCTATTCATACTATATTATAATTTAGACATAATTATGATGCGCATACCTGCGGTGCCACTGCCGGATGCGTCCAAACGAGAGGAAGGATATGATGAGCAAGACAACTGCGGCGCCGTCCGGCGCACAGGTCAGGACTTACCGAAAGTATTCCTGGCACAACATCAAGAAGGACTTTGTCAAGAACTGGCCCCTTCTTATTATGGTCGCACCGGCCATCGCGTACTACATTATTTTCCATTATATTCCCATGGGCGGTCTGCTGATGGCCTTTGAGAACTTCAAACCCAAGCTGGGCATCTTCGGCTCCCAGTTCGTGGGCCTGAAGAATTTTGTGGACTTCTTTAGTTCAGTTTACTGCTGGCGAGTAATCCGCAACACACTGATCCTGAGTTTGCTGCAGATCTGCATCGATTTCCCCTTTGCCATTATCTTCGCTCTGCTGCTCAACGAGCTGGCCAGCGCGAAATATAAGAGAGTGGTGCAGACTGTCTCTTACATGCCTTACTTCGTTTCTCTGGTCGTTGTAGCCGGTATCATCATTGACTTCTGCGCTTCCGACGGCGCGATCACCTCGATCGTCGGCGCGATTACCGGCAGCTACGATAACCTGCTGGGCAAGGCTTCCTGCTGGCGTCCGATTTACATCGCGTCCGACCTGTGGAAGAACACCGGCTTTAACTCGATCATCTACGTCGCGGCTCTGGCCGGCATCGACAAGACCCTCTATGAGGCGGCCGAAATTGACGGCGCAAACCGCTTCCAGCGGATCATGAAGGTCACCATCCCCGGCATCACCGACACCATTATGATCATGCTCATCCTTCGTATCGGCCAGATGCTTTCGGTCGGCTATGAAAAGACCATCCTGCTCTACAACCCCCAGGTATATGAAACCGCAGACATCATCTCCTCGTTCGTCTACCGCAAAGGTCTGCAGGAAGCCAACTACGGCTACTCCACCGCTGTTTCGCTCTTCAACTCGGTCATTAACTTCGCCCTGCTGGTAACCGCCAACGCGATCAGCCAGAAGTACACCGAGTCCGGCCTGTTCTGATGAAAGGAGTGAGATAACCTATGGTAAAGAATCGTTCTTTTGGCAGCCGGCTGTTCAATGTCGTTAACATTGCGTTTTTCGCGCTGATGATGCTCGTGTGTCTGCTGCCGGTATGGCACGTCCTGTGCGCATCCTTCTCCAACGCCAGCTGGGTCCTCAATCAGAGCGGCATTATCTGGCACGTCTCCGGCTTCAACCTCAACGGCTACAAGCTGGTATTCAACAACTCCTCGATCTGGACCGGCTACGGCAACACCCTGATTTACGTATTCGGCACCACGATCCTCGGTATGTTCCTCACGGTCCTGGCGGCTTACGCCCTGTCCAGAAAGGACTTCCTCTGGGCCAACCCCCTGATGTTCCTCGTATCCTTTACGATGCTCTTCTCCGGAGGTATCGTCCCGACCTATATCCTCGTCACCCAGACTTTGAATATGTTCGACAGCCGCTGGGCACTGATCGTCCCCAACTGCATGAGCGCGTTCTACCTGATCCTGGTCCGCACCGCTCTCGCAAATGTCCCGGACAGCCTGGAAGAATCCGCCATGCTGGACGGCGCGGGAAGATTCACCATCCTGTTCCAGATCATGCTCCCGCTGATCAAGGCGACCCTCGCAACCGTTATCCTCTATTACGTCATCGGCAACTGGAACGCATGGTTCAACGCAATGATCTATCTGCGCGACAGAACCAAATACCCGCTGCAGCTGATCCTGAAGGAAATCCTCGTCACCGCTTCCGAAACGGCGTCGACAGATACGACGATCCTGCAGGAATCGGGCGATTCGGCGGACGCGGCGCTGTATAAACAGCTGATCAAATACTGCACCATCATGGTTTCGACCGTCCCGATGTTCATCTTCTATCCCTTCATCCAGAAGTACTTCGAGTCCGGCGTTATGATCGGCGCTATCAAGGGTTAATCCATCATTTTCATCAGCAAAGCAATCGCAGGTGCAGAGCGTCAAAAACGGCGCTCTGTCCTCCCTGAAGGAGGGGGCACACCAGACTTTTGCTTTCATATAATTCTTTAGGAGGAAAACCAAAATGAGAAATACCAAAAAAGCATTCGCTCTCCTTTTGACCGCTATTATGGCTGCTTCTCTGGCAAGCTGCGGCGGTTCCAATGGCAGCACCACTACTGAGTCTTCCAAGAGCGACACCGGCGCTTCCACTTCCAAGACCGAGAGCACTGCTTCTACCGAGAGTTCTGCTGAAGAAGTCGTTACCGACCCGGGCGAAGTTCCCGACGTTGAGCTGCCTCTGACCACCGAGCCTGTCACCCTGACCTACTGGGTAACCTTCCCCTCCAGCGGCGTTACCATGAACGACCTCAATGAGAACGCTTTCTATCAGGAGATGGAGAAGCGCACCGGCGTGCATCTGGAATTCCAGATGATCTCCTCCACCGAGCGTCAGACCAACTTCAACCTGCTGATCGCTTCCAACTCCCTGACCGACCTGATCTACACCGGCGCTTCCCTGTATTCCGAAGGCGTTGACGCAGCGATCGACGACGGCTACTTCATGGATCTGACCGATAAGATCCCCGAGTATATGCCGCATTATCAGGCAATCCGTATGTCTGACGAAGAGTACTACAAACTGAGCACCACCGACTCCGGCAGAATGGGCGCTGTCTATGAATTCAGACAGAGCAAGCAGGGTCCCTGGCTGGGCATGTGGATGCGCCAGGACTGGCTGGACAAGGTAAACATGGAAATCCCCGAGACCTACGACGAGTGGCATGACGTTCTGGCTGCATTCAAAGATCAGTGCGGTGCTACTGCTCCTCTGATCCTGAACTGGTCCGGTTCCGACGCTGAGATCGGTATGATGTCCGCTGGCTACGGCGTTTACAACAAGTGGCAGCT
The DNA here is from genome assembly GCA_945835425.1 of uncultured Clostridia bacterium. Lineage (GTDB taxonomy): Bacteria > Bacillota > Clostridia > Oscillospirales > Ruminococcaceae > Faecivivens. The sequence continues at coordinate 4,841 of CAMAJC010000010.1, read as the reverse complement.
GGATGCAAACGGCAACGTTAACTACGGTCCTTACATGGACGGCTGGAAAGACTACGTCACCACCATGCATCAGTGGTACACCGAGGGCCTGATCGACCCCGACTTCATGGCTACTGACCAGAGAATGCCCGACATGACCGCTGTTGTTACCGGCGCTACCGGTGCGTTCACCTCTCTGTACACCTATCCTCCCATGTACGAATCTTCTTCCGAAGACCCGAACATGAACCTGACCGCTGTCAATCCTCCTGTTGTCAACAAGGGCGACACCCTCCACATCCGTCTGCGCGACTCCTACACCTCCGGCAACACCGCTATCAGCGCTGAGTGCGAGAACTGGGAAATCGCTCTGCAGTGGCTGGATTACCTCTACACCGAAGAGGGCGCAAGACTGGCTAACTACGGTATCGAAGGCGACACCTACACCATGGTAGACGGCAAGCCGAAGTACACCGACAAGATCCTCAACGCTCCCGACGGCACCACCATGGCACAGGCTATGGACCTCTACCTCTGCCCCTCTGCCGGTATTGCGAACTGGTCTGACTGGACCCGTGAGCTGCAGGCTCTGCCCGAGAAGTGCGTAGCTGCTTACGACGTCTGGGGTAAATCGGATATGTCCTACACCCTGCCCACCATCTCTCTGACTCAGGAAGAGAGCGTAGAGCGCGCAGCAATCTTTGCTGACGCTTCTACCTACGTTAAGGAGAAGACTGCTCAGTTCATCTCCGGCGCTCTGGACATCGAGTCCAACTGGGATCAGTACATTGCTGACCTGAAGTCCATGAACATCGAACGCGCTATCGAGATCACCCAGGCTGCTTACGACCGTTACCAGGCCAGATAATTTCCGCTTTCCTCTATCCCATCTTCAATATAGCAAAGGGACGCTCCGGTTTCGGGGCGTCCCTTTGTGTTTTATTTTGTTCATTTTACCAATCGCCCAAAATGAAAGCAGCGGTTCCCGGAGAATAGGGAACCGCTGTTTTTCCGTTATGCTTCCGCGAAGGTGAGGATGAGCAGCCAGTCGCCTGCACCCGGACGGTCAGGTGCGTTCCAGCACCCGTCCTGCGGCGTAAACCGGGCAATTTCGGTATAGGCGCCGGTGCGCGGGTCAAACCACCGGGCAAGATAGGAATGCTCCGCAAGGCCCTGAAGTTTAAAGCTGCCGTGGACAGCTGGGGGATAATAGGCGACGAGGGTGTCGCGGTTTTCGCTGGCCGTGACCTGCGGCTGCCGCAGCTCGACAAGCACCGGGTCGCCGAAGATCATATCCGAAGTGATGCATTCCATGGCCGGGCGCAGCCGCTCAAAATGGGCATTCTCGTAAAACTCCCGCATCAGGGTCAGCTGGTCGGCACCCGGCCCTTCGATCGCTTCGTACCAGGCGATGCCGAACTGGTTGAAGATATTGTTCGGATCGGGCTTTTCCGGTTTTTCATACATCGTGTCCCAGATGCCCTGGGCGCCGTAGGTATAGCCGCATCCGCCTGCCTGCATCGAAAGATAGGCGACCCGGCGCATCATGTCCGGCGTACACATCCGGGTGCCGATCGGCTCCAGAGTCGAGCAGAATTCGTAGAGCGACTCTCCCTCGACAAAGGGCTTGTCCGGGTGTTCCCGGCGGTAGGTCTGGAAATCGCCGGGCCCGATGGGGAAGTCGCCGTGACCGGCCTGGTTCAGGGTGAAATCGAACCAGTCTTCATCATAATAGTAATCCTCAAAAGGCCGGCGGGTGTTGTAATGGGCCGTCTGGAGCTGTCCGTAGCCGTCAAGCTGTTCCACCGTCTTCGCCACTTCCCGCCAGCCGTCGATGCAATCCTGCCGCTGCGCCGGGCTGTAACCGGCTGCTTCACCGGCCAGCGTCCATACCATCGGCAGTGCGCCGTACCGGGCGATGATATACCGGGCGAGGTTTTTCTGCAGCTGCAGCCGTCCGACGACCGACCCCGACCAGGCAAACCCCAGAGCGTTCACGAGTCCCGCGTCGGCGATATACTGCATCCGTTTATCGACTTCCTGCTGATAAAACGAGACGTCCGGCAGCAGCCCTTCCTTCCCGTCGACCCAGTAATGGGTGCCGCGGAAACGGCCCCAGTATTCGCTGCGGAGGTTGGTCTGGTAGACGGTGAATTTCTGGCTGACCCGCTTGTCGACCATCCCTTTGAACATGCTGTCCATCTTCGGATGGTTGGACCAGTCCCACTTTTCCCCGGCAATAAATCCCCAGTGGGTGTCGCCCAGCCAGAAAAACGGCGTGCCGTCGGCGTGCATCAGATACCGGCCGTCCGGCGAGACCTTCAGAAAGCCGTGGCGGTAGATATCCTTGTCGCCATCATAGGGGACACATTCCAGCTCACCCGAAACGCCGTCCAGTCCGCTGTCCTGCGGGGCAGAGAGCCGGTAGGTCCATTTTCCTTCGGCAGTGGGCGCAAAGGATACTTTGTAGCTGCGGCCGCCGTCCCAGTAGGCTTCCCGCCGCACCGTTTCCCCATGGGGTCCGGTGAAGACCGCCATGACCGAGAGGTCGAGAAACGGGTTTTCATAGTCCCGCGCCGCCTCAAAAGGCAGAATGCCCGCGCGCCATTTTTTCAGTTTCATTTTAAGCACTCCTTATGGCAAAAATTAATATAAAATTTTCTCTTTTTACTATATATTATAAGTTATATACAGATGCTTGTCAACTTTATGGGCCTGTCGTATCCGATGAAAAAGCCGCCGGGATTTTGTCTGAACAAACAAAATCCCGGCGGCACGGTTGATGATTATTTGACAAGGGTCGAGCGGACCAGGATGTGCACCGGCGCCATGCCCGGATGACTGACCAGCTGGGTGCCCAGATCGGCGACATTTTTTGCCATGATGTCCCGGTTGAGCCTAAAAGACGCGCCCGAGACGCTGCGGGGCAGGGAATCGTCATAACCGACCAGGATGCGGTCGTCCGGCAGGCCGGGCTGTGTTTCCTGCGCCAGCTGATGGGCGCGCAGGGCGATGCCGTCCTGAATCGAAAAATAGACCTGGGCGGTGAGGCTCTCACAGAAAGCTTTTTTCTGTTCCTCCGTGATCTCCCCGCCGGGAACCTCCAGAATCTGATATTCCGGGATATCCAGCAGCTCCATAGCCCGGCAGAATCCGTCCTGCCGTTCCTGGAAGTTGTAGATCAGCTCCAGCCGACTGCTGCTGGTCAAAAAACCGAAGCGGGTATAGCCCATTTCCTTATAATGGCGGACGCCGTCGATGATGGAGCCGACGTTGTCGATGGCGACCGAATGGACAGGCAGCCACCAGCAATTCTGGTCGAACACGATCACCGGGCAGCGCATCAGCGGCAGGAGACTCTCCAACGTTTCCCGGGAAAGGTCGGTCGCCAGTAAAATGATATAGGACGCCTGCTGGCTGATTTCGGCCAGCTTTTCCCGGACGAAGCGGAGGTTTGACTCGGTCGGCGCGTCCACCGAACGCATCAGCAGTCCGCCGGTCACACGTTCCAGCTCCTCCAGCAGCTCGAGGAAAAACTGCTCCCGGTTCCAGTCCCTTCCGCTCTGCCGGATCATCAGGAAAACCGGCGTCAGGGTCTCCTGCGCCTTTTTCCGGGGCATCCGCTCCTTCACGACATAGCCCATTTCCTCCGCTTTTTTGCAGACCGTCTGCCGCACCTGCTCCGAAACGCCGGGTTTGCCGTGCAGCGCCATCGAGACTGTTGCGGTGCTGACCCCGAGGGCCAGCGCGATATCCTGAACCGTTACTTTTGCCACCTGTGATCACTCCTTTTACATTTATATTATACATTTTTTCAGAGCAGATGGCAAGGGTTATTTACAAACTGAATAAGCAAATTTTTAAGCAAAGAGGGCGCAGGCAATCTTCAAAATGCAGAGATGACCAGCCACGCCAAAATCCACACATTTTCCCCATCCGGGAGGCTCTGATTCGTTTATATATTTCTTGACAGCGATGGGAAAAGCTGATAGTATAATAACTGCCTGTCAGGCGGTTTGACAGCCGCAGCTGCAGAAGTCATCTATAGTAAGGGAGAAAACGACATGAAACTTCCGGAGAATTTCCAAAAAAGAGTGGCCATGACCACACTCGGGGTCATATTCTGCGCCATTGCCGTCGGCTTTTTCAAGTGTTCCCAGTTCGGCGTCGACCCGTTCCAGTGCTTCGCGCAGGGAATCTGGGGCAGGTTTTTTGCGAACACGGCGTCCTACGGCACCTACTATATCGTCCTGAGCGCACTGATGCTGGTCATCGACCTGTTCATAGCCAGAAGCTATATGGGCGTCGCGACCTTGGTCAATATGTTCCTGACCGGGTATATCGTAGATTTCACCTGCTGGGTCATAAATGCCCTGTGTCCGAACGCGAACCTGCCGGTGCGGATCGTGTTTTTGATCATTGCGGTGCTGGTCATGTGCTTTGCGTCCTCCCTTTACATGACCTCCAATCTGGGCGTTTCCGTTTACGACGCCATCCCGATCGTCATTTCGGGCAAGAGCAAAATCCCGTTCCGGTTTGTGCGGATCAGCTGCGACCTGATCTGTGTCATTGTCGGAACGCTCACCGGCCTGCTGCCCGGCGCCGGCACCCTGATCACCGCATTCTTTATGGGCCCGCTGATCGAGTTTTTCAACCACCGCTTCTCGGAGCCGTTCCTTTTCGGCAAAGGGCAGGCGGCAGTCCATAAATAAGAGAAGATACAGCGGCGTGGACAACTTTCTGCGCCGCTTTCATTATAATGTAGAAAAACAAAAGACCCGCTTCCGAAAGGAAACAGGTCTTTTCAGTGGTGGAGATGATCGGGATCGAACCGACTACCTCTTGAATGCCATTCAAGCGCT
>CAMAJC010000009.1 GCA_945835425.1 uncultured Clostridia bacterium | reverse complement strand
AGTGTGAAGAGTGGAGAGTGGAGTTATGGTATGGCGCGGATCGCGCCATGATTAAATGACATCATTCCCGCAAGGCGAATAAGCAATCACTGAAGACTCTGCTCCCGCACGGTTTTTAGTGTTCAGATATATTGCTGAAAGGTTATACACTTCAAAATCGAGGGGAGCAAGAGTGTGGGTCAATAATTGTCTTTCGAGCGTGCATCAAACATATTAAATCATGCGCCGAACCGGCGCATACCTTCACTTCACTCTCCACTCTCCACTCTTCACTCTTCACAAAGCTCTTCACACTTAATTCAGTTTTTCCCGCTGCGCCGGGTCATTTCCTCGACCTGCTGACGGAGGAGCGTATGTTCCGGCTTGGAGAGGTCGGGGTCATTTGCAAGCAGCTCGGCCGCTGCGGCCTGCGCCTGAGCAAAAAGAGCGGTGTCTTCCAGGACGTCACTGATGCCAAGCGACGGGACGCCATGCTGCCGGTAGCCGAAAAAGTCCCCTGCGCCGCGCAGTTTCAGGTCTTCTTTGGAAATCAGGAACCCGTCGCAGGTCTGCTTCATGACCGAAAGGCGCTTGCGGTTATCCTCGCCGTCGTTGTCGGAAAGGAGGATGCAGGTGGACTTTTTGCTGCCGCGCCCGACGCGTCCGCGCAGCTGATGGAGCTGGGACAGGCCGAACCGCTCGGCATTTTCGATCAGCATAATCGTCGCGTTCGGGACGTCTACGCCGACTTCGACGACGGTCGTCGCGACCAGCAGCTGAATCTTCCCGGAAGAAAAGTCCGCCATAACCGCGTCTTTTTCATCCGGCTTCATCCGCCCGTGCAGCAGCCCGACCGTGTACCCTTTGAAGATGCCGGTTTCCAGCTCATGGGCATAGGCCGTCGCCGCCGTCATCGACGCAGTCTCGTTTTCTTCAATCAGCGGACAGACGATATACCCCTGTTCCCCTCTGTCCAGATGGTCGCGGATGTAGTGGAGCGCCCGCTCCCGTTTGTCCGAATGGACGGAGAAAGTCTCGATCGGCTGTCGGCCTTTGGGCAGCTCGTCGATAACCGAGATATCGAGGTCGCCGTAGACAATGAGGGCAAGGGTGCGCGGAATCGGGGTCGCCGACATGACCAGCACATGGGGATTTTCGCCCTTTTCGCCCAGTTTCTGCCGCTGCTCGACACCGAAGCGGTGCTGCTCGTCGGTGATGACGAGGCCGAGGCTGTGAAAATGGGTGGAGTCCTGCACGAGGGCATGGGTGCCGACCACGAGGTCGATTTCCCCGTCGGCGATCTGCTGGCGCATCAGGGTTTTCTGCTTCGGGGTCAGCGACCCGGTCAGCAGCCCGATCCGAATCCCCAGCGGTTCCAGAAACCGGCGCAGGGTCTTTTCATGCTGGGCGGCGAGGATTTCGGTCGGCGCCATCAGGGCCGCCTGATACCCTCGGCTGATGACGGCGTAGCAGGCCGCCGCCGCGACCATCGTCTTGCCGGAGCCGACGTCGCCCTGCAGCAGCCGGTTCATCGGATAGGGTGACGCCATATCCCGCAGTATCTCGGTGATAACCCGTTTCTGCGCGCCGGTCAGCTCATAGGGAAGACTTTTCACAAAAGGCCGCAGGTCGGGCCGCAGTATCCGCACCCCTGTCTCGGTACGTCCGCGCCCTTTGAGGAGTTTTAGGCCGATGGTCAGGCGGAAAAGCTCCTCGAAGCTGAGCCGCTTTTTGGCCGCCTCCAATTGCTCCGTCCCTTCGGGGAAATGAATCTGGCGGATAGCGGTGTCAAAGGGAATCAGGCCGTATTGCTCCCGAACCGTTTCCGGCAGCGGGTCGCCCATCCCCGGAAGGATATGTTCAATGGCGTCCTGGACGTTGGTCGAGACCATCTTGCTGGTCAGCCCCTCGGTCAGGGAATAGACCGGCCGCAGGACGTTTGCCTCCTCCACCGGCAGGTAGCTGGTCATGGTCAGCTGGTAAGCCGCGCCCGTCCGGTTCCATTTCCCGGCAAAGACGTAGGTCTCCCCGGTTTTGATGCCGTAATAGGCATATTCACTGTTGAAGATGGTCAGGTTGATATTGTGCAGCCCGTCGGTCAGGAGCATCTTGTACAGCACCATCCCCTTGCGGATGGTAGCCGGGGCATATTTGCGGATGACTTTTCCCTCGATGACGACGTTTGCGCCGTTTTCGCACTGGTCGGCCATCAGCGGCGAGGTGTAGTCGATGTAGCTGCGGGGATAAAAGGCGAGCAGCTGCTCCGCCGTCTCAATCCCCAGCTTTTCGTAAAGGGCCTTCCGCTTCGGCCCGATATTTTTCAGGGCGGTGATGGGCGTGCCGGACAGCGGCAGCTCCTCCGATGCAATATTTTCCTTTTTCGGCAACGCGCTCACCGCCTTTCTTCTTTATATAACCGCGATAACGACCGGGCGGAGAGACTGTCAATGATTCCCATTCTCTTGATTACAGCCCCGATGTATGGTAGCATGGTTGAGGCTGCTGGCACAGAAAACCAGTGAAAATTCGCCCGGCGTTTTATTTAAGGAAACTCTGATTTATGGCTTTTCCCCGCCGCAGGCGGGGAAAAGCCGCATGGATACGTCTCCGAAAAAGAGAAAAGCCGATTAAATCAGAACCTTCTTAATGATTATTATACCACAAAATCGGCCCGGTGAACAGACTGATTGCGCGAAAGGAGAATGTGAAGATGACAATGCGGAAAAGAAGGTGGATGGCGGCGTTATGGATGCTGATGCTGCTTAGTTTTATGCTGCCGCAGAGGGCATATGCGGTGGTCTACCGCAACGGGAGCCGCGGGAACGCGGTTTATACGATCCAGCAAAACCTCGAGGGGCTGGGCTATGGATGCGTACCGGACGGGATATTCGGCAGCAAAACCGAAGCCACGGTGCGCTGGTACCAGTCGGACAGAGGACTGACCGTCGACGGCCTTGCGGGCGATAAAACGATCACCGCCCTGGGAGAGGACGTCAAAACGGTGCAGCAGCGGCTAATTACCCTCGGCTACGCGCCGGGAAAAGCCGACGGGATTTATGGTTCAGCTACCCGGAGCGCTGTCCGGGCATTCCAGAAAGACTACGGGCTGTATGTAGACGGTATCGCCGGGAGCGCGACCCGCTCTGCGCTGCAAAAGGCGCTCAGCGGCAGCACCAATATCACCACCGCCAGTTCCCTCTCCGCTTTCCAGCAGTACGCAAAGGCAAACTGGGCATCACCCATCCGCGTGTCCTTCCTCCCGGTCACCGGCGGACGGGCTTTCGGCTACCAGCGCAGCGACGGCCGAAAGCACGCAGGCATCGACCTTTATGTAGAAAACGGCGCCGGTACCCCAGTTTACGCCATGAGCGCCGGAACTGTCACCGGTATCAGCAACACCTTTTATTACGGCACCGGCGCGGTCACCATAACAAACACCGACGGCAGCGTCCTGCGGTACGGCGAGATCACGCCTGCAGTCAAAAACGGCGCGGCTGTCTATAAAGGACAGGTCATCGGGTACATCGCCGCAAACGGCTACGACGGCGGGACGATGCTGCATCTGGAGCTGTTCCGCGGAAACGCCTCCGGGCCGCTTTCCCAGGAGAACACCCAGTACTGGTATGTCAGCGGGAATTATAACCGCCGCGCAGACCTTCTTGACCCCACATTTTTATTGAACCGGTAAAAAACAGCCGCCTCTCCTGCTGCATGGGAAAGGCGGCTGTCTGCTTCGCCGATAAAAAAGCAGCTCCTCTGTCCTTTCATTTCCCGAAAAAGGACAGAGAAGCCTATGTATCAGCGGCCGGTTAATCCTCCAGATACAGATCTTCCGCTCTCCGAAGCATCTCCCCCAAAAGGTTGATAGCATCCTGCACCCTGTCCTCCTGCATCAGGTCGATTGCATCCGATGCCGCTCCGCAAACGATCGCGTACATTTTTTCCTTCTTTGCCATAGATATTTCCATTCCTTTCTTCCGGCGCACGGCCGGTCAATAATCAACCGGAACATTCTTTAATCGACATTCCGTATCTGTTGTGTTTACACTATATCACGTTTTGATCCATTTTGCAACACTTTTCACAAAATTTAATGTAATCTTTATGCGAATCGACCAAATTTGACAAGAAAAGTGGTTTTATTCTCACTTTTGACAATCTTTTCAGCCGCTAAATCGGAAATCCCGACGGCAGATGACAAGCTGCGCATACATATAGTAAAAAACCTGCCGCACAGGTATTTCCCACACGGCAGGTTTCTCAAAATTATCCCAGAAAGCGCTTCATCTGCTCGATATTATTCTGCTCGGTCGAAAGGAGCTTGCCCGCAAGGCCGCGGATAGCTTTGTCCTCGCCGTCGTACTCGCCGAGCCTGCGGGTGATTTTGGTGAGTCCCATGGCGTTGCCCTGAATCATCATCTCGGCGATATGACCGGGGGTATTGTCCTTCATCGACTCGGCCATGGCGGTCATCTTGGCAGAAATCTTGGAGAGGGCCGACGGCTCTGCCGGGTCCTGGCCGTTTTTCTTCAGCAGGCTCAGCGCCTCGCTGCGGATGGCGTCATATTCGGAGAGCTGGCTTTGGAGCGTACTGCGCAGCTGCTCGCCGTCGGCGGTTTTGAGCACCTTCAGGATCGTGTCGACCCCCATATCGGCGTTCTGGTAAATATAGGAAAGCATCTCTTTATCATCCATACTGGTTTTCTCCTTTGGTTTTGATATTTCCAGTATGGTACGCTATTTTGTTTTTATTCAGGTGAGCGCCATAATCCCATAGTTCAGATATCCCGCATACAAAAGCCAGAGAAGATGCGGAATCTGCATCAGCATCGCCGCCAGCGAAACTCTCCGCACCGCCAGCATCATGACCAGCAGCACCGCCGCCATCACGCCGATATCGATCAGCGCCCAGCCGAACCAGCACAACTTGAAAAAGAGCGGCATCCAGAGAAAATTAAGCAGCAGCAAAAAATAATACAGCCGGAAATACACCGTTTCCTGCGGCGCTTTCACCCGCACCAGATAGGCCGACAGCCCCATCAGGATATACAGCGCAGTCCAGACGATTGGAAAAACGATTCCCGGCGGCGCAAAGGGCGGCTTCGGCAGAACGGCGTACAGCGCCCGCGTTTCCTTCATCCCCGTCACAAGGCTCCCCAGCAGCCCGACTGCCAAAGGCAGCAGCAGAGATCTGATCAGCAGTTTGACCCGTATCATAAAAACACCTCCGGCAGAATCTGTCGGAGGAAGTATATGCAGATTATGCATCGTTGATGCTGGGAATACTGCCCAATTTTTACCGGGCGCCTTAATGAGAGCCGCCGTCCAGGAGCTTGCCCAGCAGGTCGATATAAATCTCCTGATACCGGCGGAGGAGTCCGTCCTTCAGCTGGCGCGCCTGATCGGCATCGGGCGCATAAAGGGAAAGCTTCATGAACTCCAGCTCTTTATCATGGAAGGAAAAATCGACCCGGAACCCGTCCGCAGTCTCGACGATATTTGAGGTGGTCTCGTCGCTCTGGCGGTGCTGTCTGGACAGTTCCCCGGCTTCACGCAAAACCCGTTCCCGCAGGGTCATCGGCAGTTCGCCCGACAGCGTCCCGGCGGTATCCTGCCCAAGCTTTGTCAGGACATACCCTTTTCCCTGCTTCTCCACATGGCCGAGCCGCTTCATCTCCGCAAAGGTCGTGGTCAGCAGGAAATAATTGACCGTATCATCGTTACTCAGTATTTCGACCAGCTGCTCCTCCGAAAGAGGGCGGTCCAACTTCTGCATCAGATAACAGATCAGTATTTTGACCAGATACGGGTCGCGAATCCCGCCCGGAGAGACCCCGGCGATCCGGTTTTCCTCATATTCCATCCAAAGCCCTCCCTTTATTCTGGGACTCCCGTCTCTGCGTCTGCGGCAGCGTCCGCATAAAACGCATAAAACTGAGGAACCTCTTGATTTAATGCTTTTCCCCCGCCTCCGGCGGGGGAAAAGCTGCAGAAATACGTTCCCGGAAGGAATGAAAGCCGAATAAATCAGAGTTTTCCTGAACATATTATACCATGTCTGTTCCGCAAATGCAACGACCGCCGGCCACTATCGGCAAAACGCGGGGTTTTTCGACAGCAATGTTGTTCACTGTTACAAAAAACAGCGGAAAAAGCGGGAAAAATAAGGAGCAGATTACTCTTTACAAACACCGCCATTTTGTGTACAATAAAGTAAATACAAAAAGCAGTGCCGGTGTGCTGGATGCAGGCCGGTCAGACTCCCTTTAAGTTGGTCCCGTGAGGCTGACAAGGCGGTTTGCTTTCGGGGCTGGAGGTGTACCCTGTCCGGCCGTATTTATCAGAAAGTGTCAAGCCAGGCTGTCAGTGAAAGGACGGTCTGGCTTTTTTTATTGGGATGGACGAAAGGAGATCATATGGACGGCAAAGCGCTCATAATGGATGAAAAGGCGATGTCCCGCGCCATCAATCGGATCTCCTATGAGATCATCGAGCGGAACAAGGGCACCGAGGATCTTTGCATCATCGGCATCTTTTCCCGCGGCGTCGAGCTGGCGCAGCGGGTGGCCGAAAAAATCCGCACGGTCGAGCAGCGGGAAATCCCCGTCGGCTACCTCGACATCACCCCTTTCCGGGACGACGGCAAAAAGCAGCCGGAATCCCAGAATACCCACATTCCCTTTGACCTCAGCGGCAAGCGGGTCGTGCTGGTGGACGACGTCATCTGCACAGGACGCTCTGTCCGGGCGGCAATCGACGGCATCCTCTCGATTGGAAGGCCGCGGTCGATTCAGTTGGCGGTGCTGATCGACAGAGGGCACCGGGAACTGCCTCTCCGGGCAGACTTCATCGGGAAAAACGTCCCGACCTCCCGGGAAGAAGAGGTCTGCGTCTACGTTAAAGAACGGGACGGAAAAGACTGCGTGATTATTCGATAAAATTGCCTTTTCCTTATTCCTGAGAGAACCTCTGATTGCATGAAAATTTCGGTGGCGGTCAAAGACCGCCGCTACAGGCGAATGAGCAGTGCGGTTATTTTCAGCAGACCTTTTTCGACTGCTTAACCTGCCTGTAAGAAAGGCAGATTGAACCTTGCTTTTATGTGTTTCTCCGCCGCAGGCGGGAAATGCATCCATATATTCCGGGTGCGGCTGCACCTGAAACTTTACACTACCTGTAAGAAAGGCAGATTGTTATGATACTGATTCAAGGCGGGCGGGTTATCAGCCCTAAAAACGGCATTGACGGCATCTATCACATCCTGACTGACGGCGACAAGGTTCTCAAAATCAGCCAGGAACCAATCGGGGGCCTTCCGGAAGATGTACAGGTGATCGACGCTGCGGGCAAGCTGGTCTTCCCCGGTTTTGTCGATATGCATGTTCATCTCCGCGACCCCGGCCTGACCCATAAGGAAGATATCTACACCGGCTGCGAGGCGGCAGCGGCAGGCGGCGTCACTTCGGTGGCCTGCATGCCCAACACCAAGCCGGTCACCGACAGCGCGGAGGTTATCCGCTATATCATCGACAAGGCTTCCACCGCTAAAGCGCGGGTCTACCCGGTTGCGGCCGTCACCAAAGGGATGGAAGGACAGGCGCTGACCGATATGGCGGCTCTCAAAAGCGCCGGTGCGGTCGCCTTCTCGGACGACGGCAAGCCGGTGAAAAACGCCAAGGTCATGCTGGAAGGGATGCAGCACGCTGCCTGCGTCGGCAGAAAGGTGCTCTCCCACTGTGAAGACCTCGACCTGATCGCCGGCGGCATCATGCATAAAGGCGAAGTTTCCCGCACCCTCGGGGTCGCCGGAATGGACCGGGCCAGCGAGGATTCCATCACTGCCCGCGAGATTTCCCTCGCCGCTTCGGCAGGGGTGCCGATCCACATCTGCCACGTTTCGACCTGGCTGTCGGTGGAGATGATCCGCATGGCCAAGCAAAAGGGCATCAAGGTCACCTGCGAGACCGCGCCTCATTACTTCATCCTTGACCACAACAAGCTGATGACCAAGGACGCCGACTACCGGATGAATCCGCCGCTCCGTGAGCAGAAGGATATCCGGGCGATCCTCGGCGGCATTGCCGACGGAACCATTGACTGCATCATCACCGACCATGCACCCCACGCGGCCCAGGAAAAAGCGGATTTCTACACCGCTCCCAACGGCGTTGTCGGGCTGGAAACGAGCTTTGCGGCCTGCTACACCTATCTGGTGCGGACCGGGGTCATTTCCCTGCGGCGGCTGGTTGAGCTGATGAGCGAAAACCCGGCGGCGCTGCTGGGCATCCCCGGCGGCTGCATCGAGGAGGGCGGACCTGCGGACATCGCGATCGCCGATCCCGACTGTGTCTGGACCGTTGACCCGAAAAAGCTCCACTCCAAATCCAAAAACACGGTGTTTAAGGGAATGACCCTGCGCGGCAAGGTGAAAACCACCATCTGCCGCGGTGAAATCGTCTACCAGGACGAAGAATAAACCCATGTATATAAAGACAAACCATTCATGACCCAAAATCCAAAGGAGGACTAACCATGTCTTTTGACAAACTGATTGACCGCATTAAAGAAACCAAAAACCCGACCGTCGCAGGTCTTGATCCCGCTTTTTCCTATGTGCCTGAGTATATCAAGGCAAAATATGCCCATATCGCCGACCCGCTGGAGGCCGCTGCCAAGGCTGTTCTCGAGTTCAACTGCGGGCTGATCGACGCCCTGTGCGACATCGTCCCCGCTGTCAAGCCCCAGGCTGCTTACTATGAAATGTACGGCTGGTACGGCATGAAGACCTTTGCCGAGACCATCTCCTATGCCCAGAAGAAGGGCATGTACGTCATCGCTGACGGCAAGCGCAACGACATCGGCTCCACCATGGAAGCTTATGCGACCGCACATCTGGGCCAGATCGAGCTGTACGGCAAGAAGGTCGCTCCCTTCGGTGCAGACGCCCTGACCGTAAACGGCTACCTCGGCACCGACGGCATCAAGCCGCTGCTGGCTCCCTGCGCTGAGTTCGACAAGGGCATCTTCGTCCTCGTCAAGACCAGCAACCCCTCTTCCGGCGAACTGCAGGACAGAAAGCTGTACAACAAGAAGGGTTCTCCCTCCGGCAACGTCTATGAAGTCATGGGCGCCATGTGCGAAAGCTGGGGCGAAGCTGTTCCCGGCTCCAAGTACGGCTACTCCGGCGTCGGCGCAGTTGTTGGCGCAACTTATCCCGAGCAGCTGGCTGAGCTGCGTGGCAAACTCCCCCACACCTTCTTCCTCGTTCCCGGTTACGGCGCCCAGGGCGGCGGCGGAAAAGGCGTTGCAGGCGCGTTTGATGAAAACGGCCTCGGCGCAATCGTCAACGCTTCCCGCTCCATCATCTGCGCATATAAAAAAGAAGGCTGCGACGAAAAAGAATACGCTGCCGCTGCCAGACGCGAAGCAATCCGCATGAGAGACGACATCTGCTCCTATATCAATTTGAAGTGAAGTGCGCTGCGCGCGTGAAGAAGTGAAGTAATGCTGCGCATCGTGAAGTTTGCTTCGCAAGTTAAGGTATGACGCTGCGCGTCATGGATTGAAATGCTGCGATGTGTGAAAGCATTATGCACGACCAGACAGATTCCATTCGTCGTACAGTAACGCACAATCTGTAGGGGTCGGGTTTCCCGACCCGTCGATTCTGCTCCCATACCGCTGATGATGCACGGATTGCGTTTGCACACCGTTATGCATAAATGGAAGCGGGAAAAGCGGAACCCTTTCGGGATGCGATGTCCGCAGGACATCTAAACTCATCCCCTGCAGATGGCGGAAAATCGGATGTCACCAATGCAGGCCTTGCCTGTACTGGTGGAGGAAAGGAAAAAATATGCCTCTGAGAAAAGATATAAAGAAGGTCATGGTTATTGGTTCGGGGCCGATTGTTATCGGACAGGCCGCCGAATTTGACTATGCAGGCACGCAGGCCTGCCGCGCTCTGAAGGAAGAAGGGCTGGAGGTCGTCCTCTTAAACTCCAACCCCGCGACGATCATGACCGATAAGGCGATGGCGGACAAGATTTACATCGAGCCGCTGACGCTGGACGTCTGCAAACGGATTATCCAGATTGAAAAGCCCGACTCCCTGCTCTCCACCCTGGGCGGCCAGACCGGCCTGACCCTGTCGATGGAGCTGGCCAAATGCGGTTTTCTGGAGGAAAACGGCGTAAAGCTCCTCGGCGCAAACCCCGAAACCATCGACAAGGCAGAAGACCGCCAGTCCTTCAAGGACACGATGGAGGCAATCCATCAGCCGGTTATCCCCTCTAAGGTCGTCACGACGGTGGAAGACGCGGTCGACTTTGCGAAAGAGATCAGCTACCCCGTTATCGTCCGCCCGGCATTCACCCTCGGCGGCACCGGCGGCGGCATCGCGGATGATGAGGAACAGCTGCGCGATATCGCGACAAACGGCCTGCGCCTCTCTCCGATTACCCAGATTCTGGTCGAAAAGTGCATCTCCGGCTGGAAGGAAATCGAGTTTGAGGTCATCCGCGACGCGAAAGACAACGTTATCACCGTCTGCTCGATGGAAAACTTTGACCCGGTCGGCATCCATACCGGCGACTCGATTGTCGTAGCGCCTGCGGTCACGTTGGCGGACAAGGAGTACCAGATGCTCCGGACGGCGGCTCTGAATATCATCTCTGAGCTGAAGGTCGAGGGCGGCTGCAACTGCCAGTTCGCTCTGCACCCCGAGTCGATGGAGTACGCGGTCATCGAGGTCAACCCCCGTGTATCCCGTTCCTCTGCCCTGGCTTCCAAGGCTACCGGTTATCCGATCGCCAAGGTCGCGGCCAAGATTGCCATCGGCTACACCATGGACGAGATCATCAACGCCGTCACCGGCACCACCTACGCCTGCTTCGAACCGGCGCTGGACTATCTGGTCGTTAAGTTCCCCAAGTGGCCCTTTGATAAATTTGTTTACGCAAAGCGCACCCTCGGCACCCAGATGAAGGCGACCGGCGAGGTCATGGCCATCGGCACCTCCTTTGAACAGGGCATCATGAAGGCGGTTCGCGGCATCGAGCTGGGGCTGGAGACCCTGACGCTGCCTGATTTTGAGAAGCTGTCCGACGAAGAAGTCGAGGCGCAGATTCATCAGCAGGACGACCAGCGTATTTACGCGATTTATGAAGCCCTCAAGCGCGGCTTTTCCATTGAACATATCCACGAAGTGACGATGGTCGACGAATGGTTCCTGAACAAGCTGTTAAATCTCGTGCATATGGACGCCGAGCTCAAAGACGGCGAGCTGACGCTGGAAAAATATATGCGCGCCAAGAAGATGGGCTATCTTGACTCGACGATCTCCCGTTTCTCCGGCCAGGACCTTCCTGCCGTCCGGTATGCGGGCTACAAGATGGTTGACACCTGCGCCGCCGAGTTCAAGGCAAAGACCCCCTACTTCTACTCGACTTATGACGATGAAAACGAGGCCGCAGAGTTTATCGAGCGCCAGAATTCGGATAAGAAAAAGGTCATCGTTTTCGGTTCCGGCCCGATCCGCATCGGCCAGGGCATCGAGTTCGACTACTGCTCGGTTCACTGCGTATGGGAGCTGCGGAAGCTGGGCTATGAGACGATTATCGCCAACAACAACCCCGAGACCGTCTCCACCGACTTCGACACCGGCGACCGGCTGTATTTTGACCCGCTCTGCAAAGAGGACGTCCGCAACCTGATTGAGACGGAAAAGCCCTACGGCGTTGTCGTCCAGTTCGGCGGCCAGACGGCCATCAAGCTGACCAAATTCCTGCAGGAGATCGGTGCGAATATCCTCGGTACCTCGGCGGACGCGATTGATGAGGCTGAGGACAGAGAACGGTTTGATAAGCTTCTGGAGCGCTGCGGCATCCCGCGTGCGGCCGGTGAGACCGTCTTTACGACCGAAGAGGCGCTCACAGTCGGCAATAAACTGGGCTACCCCGTCCTGCTGCGGCCTTCCTACGTCCTCGGCGGCCAGAACATGATCATCGCCTACAACGATGCCGACGTCAAGGAATATATGGCGATCATCACCTCCCACAAGCTGGAAAACCCGGTGCTGATCGACAAATACCTGCAGGGCATCGAAGTCGAGGTCGACGCGATCTCCGACGGCGAAGATTACCTGATCCCCGGCATCATGCAGCATGTCGAGCGCGCAGGCGTTCATTCGGGCGACTCGATCTCGGTATACCCGGCGCAGACCCTCTCCCGGCACATCCGCCAGACAATCATCGAGTACACGGCGCGGTTTGCAAGGGAACTGAAGGTCAAAGGCATGATCAACGTCCAGTACGTTGTCTACAACCACGAGGTCTATGTCATCGAGGTCAACCCCCGTTCCTCCAGAACTGTCCCCTATATCTCCAAAGTCACCGGCGTACCGATGGTGCAGCTGGCGACCGACATCGCCATGGGCGCGAAGCTGATTGACCTCGGCTACGGCACCGGCCTGTACAAAGAGGCCGGCTATGTGGCGGTCAAGGTTCCGGTATTCAGCTTTGCGAAACTGAACAACGTCGACACGATGATGGGCCCGGAAATGAAGTCCACCGGCGAGGTTCTGGGCATTGCCCGCACCTTCAACGACGCGCTGATCAAGGGCCTGATCGCTTCCGGCAACGAGCTGAAAAAGGAAGGCGGCGTCCTGATTTCGGTCAGAAACGCCGACAAGGAAGAGGTTCTCGACGTCGCGGACAAGTTTGCCTCCCTCGGCTTTGATATCTATGCGACGGCCGGCACCGCGGCGAAGCTCAACCGCAACATGATCCCCACCAGCGTCGTCAAGAAGATCGGCGAGGATCCCCACAACAACGTCCTGACCCTCCTCGATTCCGGCAAGATTTCCTACGTTATCTCCACCTCCACCCACGGCCGTCAGCCCTCCCTTGACTCGGTCCAGATCAGAAGAAAAGCGGTCGAGCGCTCGATCTGCTGCCTCTCCTGCATGGATACGGCAAACGCGGTCGCCGACTGCCTGGCCATGAACCGCGGCATCAACGACATTGAGATGGTCGATATCACCACCATCTGAGGATATACGCAGACAATTTTTCGCGGCATTTCCCCGATAAAACAGCTGCCCGCCGCGAACCACTCGCAGCGGGCATTTTTTAGGAGTAACCATCATGACGGCTTTGCTTTCCACCCTGGATCAGATGGCCTTTCTGCTGATTTGTATGCTGGCAGGCTTTCTGCTCAATAAACTGCATATCCTGCCCGAAAATTCGGACACCGTTATCTCCCGACTGGAAAACTATGTCTGCGTCCCTGCTCTGGTTATCAGTTCCTTCCAGAAATACTGCACGCCCAAAAATCTCGCGGATAACTGGACTCTCATTTTATACTGCGCCCTGTTCGTCCTGCTGGGGTTGGCAGTCGCCATGCCGCTGGGGAAAAAATTCGCGGAGCATCCGGGCGAAGTCGGCATCTACCGCTACTCGCTGGTCATCGTCAACTTCGGCTTCATGGGCAATGCGCTGGTACAGGGGCTGCTGGGAGACGAGATGCTGTTTAAGTACCTGATCTTCTGCCTGCCGGCCAACATCTTTGTCTATACGGTCGGCATGGTCTGGCTGACCGCGGGAAAAGAGAAGTTCACCCCGAAGATGCTGCTGACGCCGACATTTGCCTATGTCCTGATCGGCATGGCGGTCGGTCTTTTCCAGATTCCGTTCCCCTCTTTCGTAAACAAGGCGTTCTCCGCCTGCTCCAGCTGCTTCTCGCCGCTGGCTATGATCCTGACCGGCTTTGTTATCGGCAAGTTCGACCTGAAAAAGCTGGTCACCAAAGGCAGGGTTTACCTGCTGACCGTATTGCGCATTGTTGTAATGCCGCTTATTTTCCTGCTGATTGCAAAGCTTCTGCGGCTGCCGCAGGAAGCACAGACGCTGGTTTTGGTCTTCTCGGCGATGCCTTTGGGACTCAGCACCATTGTTTTCCCCGCTGCTTACGGCGGCGATGAGACCCCCGGCGCAAGCATGGCGGTCATTTCCAACGTGATCGGCATCCTGACGGTTCCGCTGATGATGAGCCTGGTTATCTGACGCGGCACGTTCCGCATTGTTCTGCTGACTGGTAAAAGTGAAGAAAGGAGAGATTTCCGATGAAGATTACCCTCGACCCCGTTTCCGTTGACGAAAAAGAGATCCTGCGCAATCTGATGGAAAAATATGACTATGAATTTTCTCAGTACGATAACCGGGACGTAAATCCGCTGGGGCTTTTCGGCTATGACTGGCTGGACTGCTACTGGACCGAGGAAGGGCGGTATCCGTTTTTCATCCGCGTAGACGGAAAGCTGGCCGGGTTCGTGATGGTCGGTAATTTTATGGAAGTCTTTAAGGACGCGCAGTACTGCATGAGCGAGTTTTTCGTCATGTACAAGTACCGTCGGCGCGGCGTCGGCAGCACGGCTGCAAAGGCAGTTTTTGACCGGCTGCCCGGCGTCTGGGAGCTAAAGCGCCACCCGGAAAACCGCGGATCGGTGCATTTCTGGGACAAGGTCATCGCCGCGCAGGATCCGGATTTCACCATGGTCATGAGCGAAGAAGCAGCCTACGACGACGGCACACCGGCAGAAGTCTTCCGGTTTACCGTCCGTCCATAACCGCAGAAAATGCCGGGAGCGATTCCCGGCATTTTTGCATAACCAAAGGAGGACATTATGCCCCAGATTATAGAAATTTCCGACCTTTCCCATCCCGGGCTGGACGCTTACCTGCGGCTGACCGAAGCGCAGCTCCGAAACAGGCTCGAACCGGAAAAGGGCATCTTTATCGCCGAAAGCCCAAAGGTTATTAAGCTTGCCCTCGACGCCGGGTTTACGCCGACATCGATGCTGATGGAGCGCAGGCATACCACCGGTGACGCAGCTCCGCTTCTTGCCCGCTGCGGCGATATCCCCGTTTATACGGCAGACCGAGAGCTGCTCGAAGGGCTGACCGGCTACACCCTGACCCGCGGAGTGCTCTGCGCCATGCGCCGCCCGGAGCTGCCTGCGCCGGAAACGGTCTGCGCGGGCGCAAAACGGATTGCTGTGCTGGAGGATGTGGCCGACGCGACCAATGTCGGCGCGATTATCCGCTCGGCAGCTGCGCTGGATATCGACGCAGTGCTCGTAACACCCTGCTGCTGCGACCCGCTCAACCGGCGGGCTATACGGGTCAGCATGGGTACGGTTTTCCAGGTGCCCTGGACCCGGATCGGTGATAATCCGTCCGACTGGCCGGGAAATGGGCTTGCAAAGCTGCGGGAGATGGGGTTTAAAACCGCCGCTATGGCCCTTTCCGATCAGTCCGTCCCGATCGATCACCCGGCCCTTGCCAAAGAGGAAAAGCTCGCCATTATCCTCGGCACCGAAGGGAACGGCCTGACGAGACAGACCATCGCCCGGTGCGATTATACGGTGCGCATCCCTATGTCCCACGGCGTCGATTCGCTCAATGTGGCGGCTGCCAGCGCGGTGGCGTTTTGGGAGTTGCGGAACAGATAAGAAAAAAGGGACAGCCGGAAAACCTCCGCGCGTCCCTTTTTTCCATTATAGTGAATGAAAGACCGGCTGCATTTTGTCAAAGGTGCAGAATGCCTTAAAGCCCAGTGCACGAAGCTCGTCCATTGTCTCGGCAATATATGCGCCCAGATGTGCCTTTTTGTGGCTGTCGCTGCCGATGGTCAGAATTTCTCCGCCAAGCTGCCGGTAAAGCCGCAGGATGTCCAGCGATGGGGTCATATCTTTCAGCCCATACCGATGGCTGGAAGTGTTGACCTCAATCCCCTTTCCGTCGGCGATGACCGTTTTGAGGATTTCGGCGACAATCGGGCGAACCGGTTCAAACCCATAAGTTCCCATGAGATCATACCGGTTAATCAGATCCATATGCCCCAATACGCTGTAGTCGTGATATTGCTGCACAAGGGAGAGCATCTCTTCATAA